>JAEZZV010000158.1 GCA_023418375.1 Actinomycetes bacterium
GGCTGGTGCTGCGCCACGCGCCGGACCTGTCGGGGCTGCCCGGGCCCGCGGGCTGGGTCGGCGGCTTCGTCACCGCCGACGGCGGGCTGCTGCCCGACGGGTTCGGGCTGCCGGACGCGGACGCGGCCCAGCTCGTCGTGCTCGCGTCCGCGGCGTACCTCCTCGGCCTGCGTCCGGGCCCGTGGCTGCCGACGGGCCGACCGGTCCAGGAGGTCGCCGGGGCGATCGCCACGGCGTCCGACCGCGTCGCCCGGTTCCTGGGTCTGCCGCAGCGGGAGCTGCTCGTCGCACCGCTCGTGCGGGGCCGCGACGGCGCCCGGGGACCGGGCCGGGACGAGAACGACCAGGACGGCGGGGAGGAGCGGGCGCCGGCGGGGGTGGCCGACGTCGTGCGGCAGGTGGCGGCCCTGGGCGACGAGCCGTCGCCGACCATCGGCGTGCAGCGCCTGGACCACCCGGACGGGACGCGGACCTGGGTGGTGAGCGTGCCCGGCACGCGCAGCGCGGACCTGCTCGGCGGGGAGAACCCGATGGACAACACCACGAACCTCGCCCTGCTGGCGGGGCTCCCCGACGACATGACCGACGCGGTCGAGGTCGCGATGCTGCGGGCCGGCGTCGGGCCGGACGAACCCGTCCTGCTCGCCGGGCACAGCCAGGGCGGTATGGCCGTCACCCGGCTCGCGACATCGCTCCAGGGCACGTTCGACGTCGAGGCGGTCGTCACGGCGGGCTCGCCCGTCGGTGCGATGCCGGTGCCCGACGGCGTTGCCGCGCTGCACCTGGAGCACACGCAGGACTACGTCCCCGCCCTGGACGGCTGGCCGAACCCGGACACGCCCAACCGCACGACGGTCGTGCACACGCTGCCCGGTACGCCGGGGACGTTCGCCGGCGGTGCGTCGGGGCCCGCGCCCGCCGACCTGCTGCCGCAGCACGAGGCGTGGTCGTACGTGTCGACGGCCGCCCTCGTCGACCGGATGGACCATCCGTCGGTGCTGGCGTTCCAGGCGGCGGCGGCAGAGGTGCTGGGCGACGGCTCCGCCCGCGTGACGACGCAGGCGTACGTCGTCGCGCGGGTGCCCGAGCAGGGCCTGGACGCGGCCCGCGCGAAGGTCGGCTGCGTCAGTCCCGGACGACCAGCGACATGATGAACGACGCGACGGAGATGATCAGGCCGCCGACGAGGGCCGTCCAGAAGCTGTCGATCCGCAGCCCGTAGTCCGTCTGCTCGCTCAGCCAACCGACGAGCAGCAGCATCGCCGCGTTCACCACCAGGGTGAACAGGCCCAGCGTGAGGATGTACAGCGGCAGGGAGAGCAGCTTCACCACCGGCTTCACGATCGCGTTGACGATCCCGAACACGAGCGCGACGCCGAGGAAGACCAGCACCCGCTGCCCCGTGTCGTCGCCGCTGACGACGTCCAGCCCGTCGAGCACGAGCGTCGCGAGCCAGATGGCGACGGCGTTGATGATGACCTTCAGCAGGAACTTCATGGTCGGCATCGTGGCAGGTCCGGCGTGCGAGTGGAACGACGTTTCGGGCCGGAGGTGTCGAGCCGCCGCAGGCGTGCTGCGTGGGCGGGCCGCGGAGTGGTCGGGCCGTCCGGCGGCCGGTCTGCGCTGGCATGCTGGCCGGGTGAGCGGTCCAGCCCCCCGACGCGTGGTCCAGCAGATCCCCGCCTACGTCCCGGGCGCGCGCCCGCCGGCCGGGGGCGAGGCCTTCAAGCTCTCGTCCAACGAGAACCCGTTCCCGCCGCTGGACGGCGTGCGCGAGGCCGTCGCCCGTGCCGCGGCCGACCTCAACCGCTACCCGGACATGTACGCCTCCGACCTGGTGGCGGCGCTGGCCGAGCGGCACGGCGTCGAGCCGTCGTGGGTGGTCGCCGGGTGCGGCTCGGTGTCCGTGCTGTCGCACGTCCTCGAGGCGTTCTGCGACGCCGGCGACGAGGTCGTCCACGCGTGGCGGTCGTTCGAGGCCTACCCGATCGCGGTGAGCCTGCAGGGCGCCGTCGGGGTGCCCGTCCCGGTCGACGACGCCGGCCGGCACGACCTCCCCGCGATGGCGGCGGCCGTCGGACCGCGGACGCGGGGCGTGCTCGTGTGCACACCGAACAACCCGACCGGGCCGGCGGTGCGCGCCGACGAGCTCGAGGTCTTCCTCGACGCGGTGCCGCGGGACGTCGTCGTCGTGCTCGACGAGGCGTACGTGGAGTTCGTGCGCGACCCGGCGGCGGCGCAGGGGCTCGCGGCGCTGCGGGCGAGGGAGAACGTCGTCGTGCTCCGGACGTTCTCCAAGGCGTACGGGCTCGCGGGACTGCGGGTCGGCTACGCGCTCGCGCACCCCGACGTCGCCGCCGGCATCCGCACGGCGGCCACGCCCTTCGGGGTGAACCACCTCGCCGAGGCGGCCGCGCTCGCCTCGCTCGAGGCCGAGCCGGCGTTGGCCGAGCGCGTGGACGCCGTCGTCGCCGAGCGCGAGCGGGTGCTGGCCGGCCTGCGCGCGCAGGGCTGGGACGTGCCGGAGAGCCAGGCCAACTTCGTGTGGCTGGCCACCGGCGAGCGCACGATCGACCTCGCCGCCGACGCGCGGACGCACGGCCTGCTGGTCCGTCCGTTCGCCGGCGAGGGCATCCGCATCACCATCGGCGAGCCCGCCGCCAACGACCGCGTCCTCGAGGTCGCGGCGACCTGGCGCTGACCCGCCCGGTGTCCCGGTAGACGAGACGTACCGGGCGGTACCCTGGTTTTGTCCTGGAACGCGCCGGTAGCTTCCGGCACGTGCAGCAGACCACCCTGGATCGCGTCCGTCACGACGTCGACCTGTGCGCTGCCTGTCGGCCGGCCACCCCGGCCCGCCGAATGCCCTGCTGAGTCCCGCCTCGCGGGCCGCGCGCCTTTGACGCCACCCGTTCGCCGACCACCGGCGAGCGACCGGGCGTCGCGCGCGTCGTCGCTCCTCCGGGAGCCGGGCCGGTCGCCGTCGAGCGGCCGCCCCTGACGGCCGACCGCCGTCCCTCACCCCTGCCGCGCGTCCGCCATCCGTGGACGCGCGGGTCCGTCGTCCCGCCCCGGCCAGCCGCCGATGCGCGGGCCCTGCCGCCCCGGCCGACCGCCGCGTGCGCCACCGCACCCCGACCAGCAGTCCCGTCGGCACTTCCGCCGGCACCGACCGAAGGACCACGACCATGACCATCGACGCACCCGCCCGTCCCGGGGCCGCGAGCCGGATCACGCCGCTCGAGCCGGTCCCTCTCGACCCGGCGACGCTGGGCTTCCCGCCCAGCAACGTCGCATCCATCCCGCCGCTCGCGCCGCAGTGGCAGGGCCTGGACCTGCGCGAGATCCTCTCCCGCCCGGCCGCCTTCCTGTCCGTCAGCCAGTCGAACTCGCTCTACGAGCCCGGCGGCGTCCAGTACGCCGAGGGCCACGCGTTCCGCGGCAGCCTGCCCGCGACCGTGCGGGTGGTCGAGGCCGCGCGTCGGGCACCGAACTTCGTCTCGTTCAACTGGATCGGCTACTCGGTCTTCCGCCACGAGTACCCGCAGACCGACTTCGACCGCGCGCAGTACGCCGCCTGGACCGGCGACCTCGACGTGACGCCCGAGCAGATCGCCTGGGACGACGCGCTCGTCGGCGACCTGCGCGCGCTCGTCCGCCCGGGCGACAACGAGCTCTACGAGAAGGCCCTCCAGACGGCGTTCACCGGCACCGACCTGCCGCTCGAGCTCGCCCGCAAGAAGGTGGAGGTGCTGGTCATCACCGGCATCCACCTCGACTGGTGCATCGAGGGCAACGCCCGCGCCGCGCGCGACAACGGCTACCTGCCGATCGTCATCGGCGACGCGACCGGCACGCAGCACCCGAGCCAGGAGCCCGAGGCCTTCCGGCGGATCAACGAGTTCTTCGCGCCGGTGATCTCCTCGGAGCAGTTCGTCCGGCTGGTGACCCGCTGATGGGCAACGTCGGACTGCTCCTGGTGGGGGCCGTGCTCTTCGTCAACGGCCTGTCGTCGCTCGGCCTGGTGCCCGCCCGCAGCGCGGCGCCGCTCAACCTGTTCGTCGGGGCCGCGCAGGTCGTGCTCCCGACGCTCGTCCTGGTCCAGTCGGGCGGTGACCCGGCGGTCCTCGCGGGCACGTGGCCGAGCTACCTGTTCGGGTTCACGTACCTGTGGTTCGGGCTGCAGATCGTCTTCGGCATCGAGCCGGAGGGCTTCGGCTGGTACAGCGCGTTCGTCGCGGCCGTGGCGGCGTACGAGGCGGTGATCAGCATCGGCAGCGACCCGGTGTTCGCCGTGATCTGGGCGACCTGGGCGAGCATGTGGTCGCTCTTCTTCGTCCTGCTCGCGCTGGGCCGGACGCGTGTCGGCACCTTCGACCTGGGCCGGTTCACCGGCTGGTTCCTCGTGCTGCTGGGCATCCCGACCTGCACCGTCTCGGCGCTCTTCCTCATGGACGGCCGCTGGAGCACGGATCCGGTGGCGGGACTGGGTGCGCTGGCGGCGCTGGCCGCCCTCACGCTCGTCGCGGTCACGCTGACGCGGCTCGGCCTGCCCGGCCGGGTACGGACGGCCACGTCGTCGGACGCCACGTCGTCGGCCGAGCCCGAGAGCACCGTCGCGCGCGCGGAGGGCGAGCTCGCGGCGGTGTGACGACCGGCCTCCCCGCCGAAGCAGGCAGTCCCCGCCGACGTCGACAGGTGCAGCTGTCGACGTCAGGGCCGGGTGTCTCCTTCGGCGGGGAGGGCCGGGGCGTGCGGCCCGTCAGTCCGGGACGACGATCGGGAACTGGATCTCCGTCAGGTAGTCCGCGGGGGTCGGCGCGTCCTGCGGGCCGTTGAGGTAGACCTCCCGTGGCGCGCCCGTCGCGGCGTGGCCGTGCTCGGTCACCCACTGCTCGACCGCGGTGTACGCCGGGCCCACCTCCTCGTACGGGCCCCGGTGGACGGTCGAGGCCACGAGCTCCGCCGGTCGCTCCTCGCCGACGACGTCGCCGACGCCCGGGAACGGGCCCGCCGTCGGGAAGGCCAGCTCCACCTCGCCCTCGCCGCCCCCGTCGGGGTCGAGCACCTCGGTCATGACGAGCGTAGGCGGACCGGCGAAACCCGCGCCCGACCGCCCGATCGCGCCGGCGATGGTGGCGAAGCCCTCCGCCACCGCCGGGCCGACGCCGTCGGCCGTGACCCGCCTGCGCAGCACCGCGACGTGCCGGGCGGGGAGCTCCTTGACCGTCACCTCGTACGGCATGGGTCGTCCCTCCTCCTCGATGAGTCGCCGGAGGTACGCGAGCATCCGGGTCTCGTGCTCGAGCCGGTGCTCGAGTCGCGCACGGTGCCGCTCCATGAGCTTCGCGACGACGTCGTCGTCCGCCGCCCGCAGCACCTCGCCGATCTCGTCGAGCGGCATCTCGAGCGACCGCAGCACGCGGATGACCTCGGCCGTCGTCGTCTGGGCGTACGTGTAGTACCGGTAGCCCGACGACGGGTCGACCCAGGCCGGCTCGAGCAGGCCGGCGTCGGCGTAGTGCCGCAACGCCTTGACCGACAACCGGCTGACGCGCGAGAAGCGACCGATCGGGATGAGGTGGTCCATGGCCCGCGTCCTCCTTCACCGTCCACGGTGAGGTCTCCCCCTGCCGGAGAGTCAACACCCGGGGCCGTGCGGGCGGGAGAGGCGCGTTGGAGGGATCGCACAAACGGCCGGGGCCCCTTTGTCGCCCGCCCGCAGGCGCTACCTACGCATCCGTAGCCTACGGTTTCGTAAGTCAGACGTCCGTGCCCTGGGAGGACCTTTCAGTTGGTCGAGACGCCCGCACCGGTTCAGCTGCTCACCCCCGACGGCGTCCGCGTGCCCCACCCCACCTACGACGACGCGGTCGCCCGCCTGACCCCGGACCACCTCCGGGCGATGTACGGCGACATGGTGCTCGCCCGCCGCTTCGACACCGAGGCCACCGCGCTCCAGCGCCAGGGCGAGCTTGCGCTCTTCGCGCCCGCGCTCGGCCAGGAGGCCGCGCAGATCGGGTCCGCGCACGCCCTCGCGCCGCAGGACATGGTCTTCCCCAGCTACCGCGAGCACGGCGTGCTGCACACCCGCGGCATCGACCCGCTCGACGTGCTCAGCCTCTTCCGGGGCGTGGACTACGGCGCCTGGGACCCCCGCGCGTCGGGCGTGCACCTGTACACGCTGGTCATCGGCTCGCACACGCTGCACGCCACCGGGTACGCGATGGGCGTGGCGCGCGACGGCGCCGTGGGCACGGGCGACCCGACGCGCGACACCGCCGTCATCGCGTACTTCGGTGACGGCGCGACCTCGCAGGGCGACACCAACGAGTCGCTGGTGTTCGCGGGCGTCAACAACGCGCCGGTCGTGTTCTTCTGCCAGAACAACGGCTGGGCGATCTCCGAGCCGACCAGCAAGCAGTCGCGCGTCCCGCTCGCCGACCGCGGCCTCGGCTTCGGCCTGCCGACCGTCCGCGTGGACGGCAACGACGTCCTGGCCTGCTGGGCGGTGACCGCGGAGGCGCTGCACCGCGCCCGCACAGGCGGCGGGCCGACCTTCGTCGAGGCCGTCACGTACCGCATGGGCGCGCACACGACGTCGGACGACCCGACCCGGTACCGGACGTCGACGGAGGAGGAGTCGTGGCGGCGCCGCGACCCGATCGACCGGCTGCGCGCGTACCTCCAGGCGATCGGCGAGCTTCCCGAGGCGTTCCTCGCGAGCGTCGAGGCGGAGGCCGAGGCCCTCGGCGCGCGCCTGCGCCAGGGCGTCCGCGCGATGGCGGCGCCCGAGCCCACGTCGATGTTCGACCACGTCTACGCCACGAGCCACGCGGGCGTCGCCCGCGACCGCCAGGAGTACCTCGCCGCGAGCGCGACCGGGAGCGACCGATGACGATGACGGAGACCCGCCCGACCGGCGTGACTCAGGCGACCGGCGCGACCCGCGCCGCCGGCGCCGACGACGGCCTCACCACGCTCACCATGGCCAAGGCGATCACCCTCGGGCTGCGCGCCGCGCTCGCGGCCGACCCGCGCGTCCTGCTCATGGGCGAGGACATCGGCGCCCTCGGCGGCGTGTTCCGGGTGACCGACGGGCTGGCGGCGGAGTTCGGCACGGACCGCGTCGTCGACACACCGCTCGCGGAGTCCGGCATCGTCGGCACCGCCATCGGGCTCGCGATGCGCGGGTACCGGCCCGTCTGCGAGATCCAGTTCGACGGGTTCGTCTTCCCGGCGTTCGACCAGATCACCACCCAGCTCGCGAAGATGCACTACCGGACGCGCGGGAAGCTCGCGCTGCCGGTCGTCATCCGCATCCCGTACGGCGGCGGCATCGGCGCCGTGGAGCACCACAGCGAGTCGCCGGAGGTGCTGTTCGCGCACACCGCGGGCCTGCGGGTGGTCTCGCCGGCGTCGCCCGCCGACGCGTTCACGATGATCCAGGAGGCCATCGCCTCGCCGGACCCGGTGATCTTCTTCGAGCCCAAGGGCCGCTACTGGGAGAAGGGCCAGGTCGACCTCGGCCGGCCGTACGCGACGCCGTCGGGCGGGCTGGACCGGGCACGCGTCGTGCGGAGGGGGACCGACGCGACGGTCGTCGCCTACGGCCCGACCGTGCACACGGCGCTGAAGGCCGCCGACGCGGCGGCAGCCGAGGGCCGCTCGCTCGAGGTGATCGACCTGCGCGCGATCTCCCCGCTGGACACCGACACGGTCGCCGAGTCGGTGCGCCGGACCGGGCGCTGCGTCGTCGTGCACGAGGCGCCGGTCGCGTTCGGGACCGGCGCCGAGATCGCCGCCCGCATCACCGAGGCCTGCTTCTACAGCCTCGAGGCGCCGGTGCTGCGCGTGGGCGGCTACGCGACGCCGTACCCGATCGCCCGGCTCGAGCACGAGTACCTGCCGTCGGTGGACCGCGTGCTCGACGCCGTCGACCGCGCCGTCGGCTTCTGAGAGGGGCACCGCGTGCCGCAGTACGAGCAGTTCCGCCTGCCCGACGCCGGTGAGGGCCTGACGGAGGCCGACATCGTCGAGTGGCGCGTCGCCGTCGGCGACCGGGTCGCGGTGAACCAGCCGATCGTCGAGATCGAGACCGCGAAGTCCCTGGTCGAGCTGCCGTGCCCGTTCGAGGGCGTGGTGACGGAGATCCTGGTGGCGGTCGGCGAGACCGTCGACGTCGGGACGCCGATCATCACCGTGGACGTGGACCCCGACGGGCCCCCCGCCGCCACGCCGTCGGACGCCGTGCCGGCTGTCGCCGAGCCCTCGGCCGCCGAGCCGCCCGCACCCGAGGCCGCTGCCCAGCCGGCCGACGACGCCGGGAGCGGCGCCGTCCTCGTGGGGTACGGGATCGTGGAGGCCGCACCGAGCAGGCG
>JAEZZV010000189.1 GCA_023418375.1 Actinomycetes bacterium
GCCCTGCGCGACGCGCTGGTCGCCGGCGTCCTGCGCGAGGTGCCGGACGCCGTCGTGCGCGGGCCGTGGCCGGGCGCGGACGCAGGGGCGGACGCAGGTGCGGACCGACCGGGGCGGTTGCCCGGGAACGCGCACCTGACGTTCCCGGGCTGCGACAGCGAGGCCCTGATGTTCGGGCTGGACGCGGCGGGGATCGCTGCCTCGGCCGGGTCGGCCTGCCAGGCCGGTGTCCAGCGGCCCTCGCACGTCCTGGCCGCGATGGGCGTGCCCGACGCCGAGGCCCGCGGCGCGGTGCGGTTCTCCCTCGGGCGGACGTCGTCCGTCTCGGACGTCGAGGCCGTCCTCGGGGCGATCGGCGCGGTCGTGGCCATGGCGCGCGCGGCGGCCCGCGCGGGGTGATCCTGCAGTCAGCAGAGGCAGGTGCCGGTGCGCTCGGCGCGCCTGCGCGGGCGGCGGGACCTCGCGCAGGATGATCGACGTTCGAAATCGATTTCTCACCCATGTGACCGCTCACAGCGCAGGGCGTTCCGACCGATGGGAACGGCATGACACAGGTGGACGTGGACTGGGAGGCCCTGGCCCTCCTTGCGCACGCGACGTCGCGGGACGACGCCGCGGGCGTCGCCTGTGCCGCGCGCCCGTCGACCCGCTACCGGCACTTCGACGGGCCGTGCCGGTGCTTCGTCGGCGGACCGGCACCGGAGTTCCCGGCCACCTCCGCGTCTCCGCACCGCGCCGACTGAGCCTCCGGTCGGAGCCCTGAGCGGCCTCGCCCGCGGACCGGTCGCCCTCGCGCGCCGACGTACCCTGGCCCGATGCGCGTGCTGGCGGCCCTGTCGGGCGGGGTGGACTCCGCCGTCGCCGCCGCGCGCGCGGTGGCGGCCGGGCACGACGTCGTCGGCGTGCACATGGCGCTGTCCCGGAACCGGGCCGAGCTGCGGACCGGGTCGCGGGGCTGCTGCTCGATCGAGGACGCATCCGACGCGCGCCGGGCTGCGGACGTGCTCGGCATCCCGTTCTACGTCTGGGACCTGTCGGAGCGGTTCGAGGAGACGGTCGTCGCCGACTTCCTCGCCGAGTACGCGGCGGGCCGGACCCCGAACCCGTGCGTGCGGTGCAACGAGCACGTGAAGTTCGCCACCCTGCTCGACCGGGCGGTCGCGCTCGGCTTCGACGCCGTGGCCACCGGCCACTACGCCCGCGTCGAGCCCGCGCCCGAGGGTGGCCGCGCCCTGCACCGGGCGCACGACCTCGCCAAGGACCAGTCCTACGTGCTCGCGGTCATGGGCCCCGAGCGGCTCGCGCGTGCGGTGTTCCCGCTCGGCGAGGCGGCGTCGAAGGCGGAGGTCCGCGCCGAGGCCGCCGCGCTCGGCCTCGGCGTCAGCGCCAAGCCCGACTCGTACGACATCTGCTTCGTGGCCGACGGGGACACCCAGGGCTTCCTGCGCGCGCGCCTCGGCAGCAGGCCGGGAGAGATCCGCGACACCTCGGGCGAGGTGGTCGGCCACCACGACGGCGCGTACGCGTACACGGTCGGGCAGCGGCGCGGGCTGCGGCTGGGTCGCCCCGCGCCGGACGGCCGCCCCCGCTACGTGCTCGACGTCCAGCCGGTGACCAACACCGTGGTGGTCGGCCCGGCCGAGGAGCTCGAGGTCGCCGGCCTCAGCGGGGCTGACGCAGTGTGGTTCGCGCCGCCGTCGCAGGAGTGGTTCGCGTGCGAGGTTCAGGTCCGCGCGCACGGCGCCGCCGTGCCGGCGCGCGCCCGGGCGGTCGACGGTGGCGCGGGGCTGGAGGTCGCCGTCGAGAGCGCCCTGCGCGGGCTCGCCGCGGGCCAGTCCGCAGTCCTGTACGACGGCACGCGCGTGCTCGCGCAGGCCACGGTGGCGGCTGCCCACCGCTGACCCGCGGGGTCGGCGACTGTCGCCGGTCGGGGCCATGATGTGCCGGTGACGACAGACCTGCGCCCCGAGGACGCCGGGCTCGACGAGGCGGCCGCGCGGCGGCGCTGGACGGAGCTGGCCGAGGAGATCCGCGAGCACCAGCACGCGTACTACGTGCTCGACGCACCGACGGTGAGCGACGCCGAGTACGACGCGCTCCTGCGCCGGCTCCAGGGGCTCGAGGACGCTTACGACGCGTTCGGCCTGCGCACCCCGGACTCGCCGACGCAGCTCGTCGGCGGGGTGGCGTCCACGGACTTCGCGGCCGTCGAGCACGTCGAGCGACTGATGAGCCTCGACAACGCGTTCTCCCTCGAGGAGCTCGGGGCCTGGACCGAGCGGGTGCGGCGCGACCTCGACGGCGCGGGCAGTGAGCTGCACTACCTGTGCGAGCTGAAGATCGACGGCCTGGCGATCGCCTTGCTCTACGAGAACGGGCGGCTGGTCCGCGGCGCGACGCGCGGGGACGGGCGCACGGGTGAGGACGTCACCGCGAACGTGCGGACGATCGCGGGCATCCCGCACCGGTTGGTCGGTGACGACGTGCCCGAGCGCATCGAGGTCCGCGGCGAGGTCTACTTCCCGGTCGCGGACTTCGAGGCGCTCAACGCCGCGCGCGTCGCGGCGGGCGAGGCGCCGTTCGCCAACCCCCGCAACTCCGCGGCTGGCTCGCTGCGGCAGAAGGACCCGCGCGTGACGGCGTCGCGCCCGCTGCGGATGATCTGCCACGGCATCGGCGGGTTGGTGTGGGCGGGGCACGAGACGGCCACCGCGCGCCAGTCCGAGACGTACCGTTTGCTCGCCTCGTGGGGTTTGCCGGTCTCGGACCGGGTCCGGGTGGTCAACGACCTCGACGGCATCCGCCAGATGATCGAGTTCTACGGCGAGCACCGGCACGACGTGGAGCACGAGATCGACGGCGTCGTGGTGAAGGTGGACGAGGTCGCGCTCCAGCGCCGGCTCGGCGCGACCAGCCGCGCCCCCCGCTGGGCGATCGCCTTCAAGTACCCGCCGGAGGAGGTCAACACCCGGCTGCTGGACATCAAGGTGGGCATCGGCCGGACCGGCCGCGCGACGCCGTACGCGGTGATGGAGCCGGTGCGCGTGGCGGGCTCGACCGTGCGCCAGGCGACGCTGCACAACCAGGACGTGGTCAAGGTCAAGGGGGTGCGGATCGGGGACATGGTCGTCCTGCGCAAGGCGGGCGACGTCATCCCCGAGATCGTCGGCCCCGCCCCGCGCGCCGCCGACGACGACGTCCCGCGGCGCGCGTTCGTCATGCCCGCCGCCTGCCCGGAGTGCGACACGCCGCTACGCCCGATGCGCGAGGGCGACGTCGACCTGCGCTGCCCGAACGTGCGGACGTGCCCCGCGCAGGTGCGCGGACGGATCGAGCACATCGGCTCGCGCGGCGCGCTCGACGTCGAGGCGCTCGGCGAGGTCACGGCCGCGGCCCTGACCCAGCCCGAGGTGCCGGAGACGCCGCCCGTCGTGAACGAGGCGTTCCTGTTCGACCTGGTCGGCTACCGCGAGGACGCGCCGGCGGAGGAGAAGGAGCGCGTGCGGGAGGCGAGCCTGCAGCGCCTGATGGCGGTCGAGGTCGTCGTGCGCGACCCCGAGACGGGCGAGCCGCGCGCAGACGACGACGGCGTGGTGCGGCGTCGGGCACCGTTCCGCCGGGTGCTGAGCCACACCAAGGCGCAGCGGGCCGCCGCAGCCGCCGAGGGTCGCACCCTCGAGGAGTGGGCGCCGTCGGCCCAGGCGCTCACGCTGCTCGACGAGCTCGACGCCGCGAAGACCAAGCCGTTCTGGCGGGTGCTCGTGGCGCTCTCGATCCGCAACGTCGGCCCGACGGCGGCCCGCGCCCTGGCGACGCGGTTCGGCTCCATGCAGGCCCTGCGGTCGGTGCTCGACGGTGACCGGGCCTCCGCCGTCGCGACGCTGGCGCAGGTCGAGGGCGTGGGCCCGACGATCGCGCAGTCGCTGCTCGACTGGTACGACGAGGACTGGCACCAGGACGTCCTGGACCGCTGGGCCGCCGCCGGCGTCGTCATGCGCGACGAGCAGGATGCCTCGGTGGCGCGCACCCTCGAGGGCCTGACGGTCGTCGTCACGGGGTCGCTCGTGGGCTTCTCGCGCGACGGCGCGAAGGAGGCCATCATCATCCGCGGCGGCAAGGCCGCCGGCAGCGTGTCGAGGAAGACCGACGTCGTCGTGGTGGGCGACAGCCCGGGGTCCAAGGCGGACAAGGCCGCCGAGCTCGGCGTGCCGATCCTGGACGAGGCGGGGTTCGAGCGGCTGCTGGCCGGCGGCCCGGCCGCCGTGGGCGTCGCCGACGGCGGTGGTGCGGAGACCGAGGAGGGCACGGCGTGAGCGTGACGGTCCGGGTTGCAGAGCCGGCCGACCTGACCCAGGTCGGTGAGCTCACGGCGCATGCGTACCTTGCGGACGAGCTCCTGGAGCCGGACCACGAGTACGTCGACGAGCTGCGTGACGCCGAGCGGCGTGCGGAGGGCGCGACAGTGCTCGTCGCGGTCGACGGCGACCAGGTGCTCGGCACGATCACCCTGGCGCCCGCCGGGACCGAGTACGCGGAGATCGCCCAGCCGGGCGAGATCGAGCTCCGGATGCTGGCCGTGCACCCCGACGCCCGGGGCCGCCGCATCGGCGAGCACCTGATGCGCGCCGCGATCGAGCGCGGGCTCGGCTGGGGTGCGCACGCCGTCGTGCTCTCCACGATGCCGGAGATGCGCTCGGCCCAGCGCGTCTACGACCGCATGGGGCTGCGGCGGACGCCCGAGCGCGACTGGGAGGGGGACTCCGGTCGGGTGTTCCTCACCTACGTCGCGGACCAGGCCTCGGTGCACCCCCGATGACGGGACGGGCCGGCGTCGGCAGCGCGGTCGGGCCGCCCGGAACCGTCGTCGAGGTCGACACCTGGCGCCCGGTGCACCGCACGGAGGTGGACGGCTGGTCGCTCGGGTTCTCCGGCGGCTTCACCCGGCGCGCGAACAGCGTGGTGCCCTGGCGGGCACCCGTCGACACCGCGGCGGCCATCGCGGCGACCGAGGCCGCCTACGCGGCGCGCGGCCTGCCGTGCGTGTTCCGCGTCGACGGGTCCGCGCAGCCGTCCGACCTCGACGCCGTGCTGGCGGGGCGCGGGTACGCGGCGGTGGCGACGACGCGCGTCATGGCCCGGACGATCGAGCCCGCGCCGGTCGCGCCGGACCCCGCGATCGAGGTCGCGGAGCACCCCGACGACGCGTG
>JAEZZV010000207.1 GCA_023418375.1 Actinomycetes bacterium
ACGGACGGTGACGGTGCGGCCGGTGTGCGGGCGGTCAGCCGGGGTCCCGCTGTCCACCTGTGGGCGGCCGGAGCCGCGGAGCGGTTTAGCTCGGGCCGTCCACAGGTGGACAGGGGGAGACGTCAGACGGCGACGGGCTCGGGCTGCGCGTCGACGTCGACGCGCTCGCCATCGGCGGGCGCGGCGGCCGGCTGCGCAGCGCCCTGCGGACGCGCGGCCTGGCGGCCACGGCGTGCGGCGCGCTTGGCGACGCGCGCCTTCTTGTCGGGCTCAGCGAATCCGATCTTGCGCAGCTCGTCACTGGTCCAGCCGGCCGACAGTGCGGCGTTGTAGGCGCGCACGTCCTCGCGCTCGGCGTCGGCTACGCGCTGCGCGATGCGCGCCTGTAGTGCGGCCAGTTCGGCGGCCGTCGCCTCGCGCACGTCGGCGACGGTCTGGCGGGCCGTCGCCACCGCGCGGATCGCGTTCAGCCGGTCGTCTTGCAACGCCCGCGCGCGGGCGATCGCCTCATCTGCTGTGGGTTCCTTAGCCATGCGCCAATCGTACGGATCGGACACGACCGGCGACAGCCGTTCGGCGGGGTTGGTCGACGGCCCGCGGCGGAGCCGCGAAGGCTCCCGTCTGCCGACGTGAGCCAACAGCCACCGGAGTCCCGACGGAGCAAGCTATACACTTAGGTCCCCTAAGTGGCTTGCTCCCTCGACCTGGCGGGCGAGGTCGGGCACAATGGACGTGTGGTCCCCGCACAGGGCGGGGTCGCTGCGCTGGCCCGAAGGGCGGTGGAGGTCGTGAGCGATCGCGCTCCCGAGGGCCGCGTGTTCGCCCGGCGTCGTCGGGCGAACGCGGAGGGCGGGCGGCAGCACAGTCACCGTGTCAAGGTGACGCCTGCTGAGGAGGGCATGCTGCTGCGCCTGGCGGAGGCGCAGCACGTGACCGTGCCGCGGCTGCTGGTGGAGTCGGCGTTGGCTGCGGCGTCGTCGGAGACGCCGACCGAGCGACGTGACGCGATCGCGGAGTTGTTCCGGCTGCACCGTCTGCTGGCGGCCATCTCGAACAACGTGAACCAGATGGCGAAGGCCACCAACGCGACGGGTCAGGTGCAGGACGAGTTGGAGGCGACGCTGTGCGCGGTGCGGCGCACCGCCGAGCGGATCGACGACGCGATCGATGGGCTGTCACTGTCGTGATGCCGAACGTCGTGCGCGGCGACCGGATGGCCGGCCTGATGACCTACCTGGTCGGACCGGGACGCGCCAACGAGCACACCGAGCCGCACCTGGTCGCCGGCGACGACGCGATGCTGGCGTGGCACGACGACGCCGAGCTCGGGCGTGACGGTGCGCTGGCGATCGCGCGGCACCTGGACCGGCCGCGGACCGCGACTGGTGTCGAGGTCATCGGCGGGCACGTGTGGCACTGCTCGCTGTCGCTGCGCGCCGATGAGGGCGCTCTGAGCGACGAGCAGTGGCGCGCGATCGCGAACGACTTCGTGCGCGCGATGGACTTCGACGACGCCGAGGGAACCAAGGCCCCGTGCCGGTGGGTCGCGGTTCGGCACGGGGTGTCGACCAACGGCAACGACCACATCCACCTCGTGGTCAACCTGGTGCGCGAGGACGGCACCAAGGCGTCCGTGCACAACGACTTCAAGCGCGCCCAGACCGCCGCCCGCGCGTTGGAGGTCAAGCACGGCTTGGAGCCGTTGGAGTCGACGCGCACTGAGCGGGCGACGCGCGGCTACGACCCGGCCGAGCGTGAGGCGCAGGCCCGGGCACGGGCGCGTGCCAAGTACGAGCGCTCGACGTCGCGGACGGGCCGGCCCGCGCCCGCGTGGACCGCGCTGCCCGGTGCGGACCGGCAGGCCCGGATCGCGGCCGAGCTGCGCACCGACCAGCCGCGCTACCTGCTGGCGCTGAAGGTCCGCGCGGCGGCCACCGCGAGCAACGACGAGGCCGAGTTCGTGCGCCGGATGCGACGCTCCGGGCTGCTCGTGAGGCCGCGGTTCGCGGACGGGCGAACCGACGTCGTGACGGGCTACTCGGTGGCCGAGCGGCCCGTCGCCGGTGAGCGACCCATCTGGTACGGCGGCGGGAACATCGCCCGCGACCTCACCCTGCCGCGGCTGCGCGACGGGTGGCCGGACACACCCACCGGAGCGAGCGAGGCGGCGGCCGAGTGGACCGCGGCCAAGCGGGGCCGGCGCGTGGTCGCACCCGGCCGCGAGACGACAGCACCGGACCCCGAAGCGTGGACCCGGCAGAACGAGGAGCTGCGCGCGCTCGTCGAGCGTCTGCGCGCCGTGCCGCTCGACGACCGGGACACCTGGGCGACCGTCGCGCGGCAGACCGCGGGCGCGTTCGCGGCGTGGTCGAACGCGACCGAGGAGACCCCGGGCGACCTGGCCGCCGCCGCCGACGCGCTGTCGCGGTCGGCGCAGACCTACGGGCGCACGGTGCGGCCGACCAAGGCCGGCACCGTGGCCATCTCTGGTGCGGCGATGCTGCTAGCGAGCGCCGCCCGCGGCGGGCAGGGCACCGTCGCGCAGGCGGCGATGATCCGGTCCCTACTCCGCCTGACCCAGGCGGTCTATGAGGCGGCCGCCGCGGCCGAGCAAGCCCGGCACGCGCAACTGCTCGCGCACGACACCCGCGCACGACTGGTGCGGGTCCGGGACGCGCTGCCCAAGCCGGTCGACGTGGCCGGCGCACCGGCCACCGCGACGGCGACGGCCGTCATCGAGCGGCCGCCGGCGACGCTCGACCCGGAGGCGCAGGCGGTGCTCGACCTGCTGCGCGCCGGGCAGGCGCACGACGCCACCAAGGCGGTGTCGCCGGTGCCGAACGACGTCGAGCCCACGCGCGTACGGCAGACCACACAGCGGGGCGCAGAGCGCGGCCCGGAGCGATAGGAAGGGGGCCGATCGTGGCAGAGGAGACGGACGGCATCGAGGAGGCGTTCGAGGGTCAGCTGCGGGTGCTGGTGACGGCGGCCGCCCAGATCGGAGAGCGCATCGCGCGGGCACGCGAGGACGCGCAGCGACGGGCCCAGGCGACCAGCGAGCAGGAGGCGCGCGAGATGGCGTCGCGGCTCGCGGCCGAGCAGCGTGCGGCACGCGCCGAGCTGGGCAACGTGTACCGCTCGGACTGGTGGGACCGTGCGACCCCCGAGCAGATCGGGCGCACCTACCAGGTGGCCCGGGCGTGGTCGCAGGAGGACCCCGAGGCGGTGCGCGCCGAGGGTCGGATGCGCGACGAGCTGCGCTCCCGGTACGGCGTCGACGTCGACCAGGCGCACGCCGACCCGGCGGCAGTCCGAGCGGCCGTCGAGCGCGCCGAGCATGGCCGGGCGCAGGGCGACGCCGAGCGCACGCGCGCCGCGGCGGAGGACGCCGAGGCGGTGCGGCTCATGCAGCAGGCCGACCGCGACGACGCCCGCGCGGAGCAGGCG
>JAEZZV010000232.1 GCA_023418375.1 Actinomycetes bacterium
GAGCGGTGCGGAGGCGACCTGAACCGGCCGACCTGCGTCGTCGGCCGGCCGGCCAGCCGCCGGCGCGCTGCCGTCAGGCCGTGCCGAGCGGGACGAACCCGGACCGGCCGTGCGGCCGCCCGGCTTCTGAGGGACGCCGTCACCCCCACGCCGCCCAGCCGTCGCTCGGGCACGAACACAGCCGTCGCCCCCGCACCGACCCAGCCGCCGCCCCGGCGACCTAGCGGTCGCCCCGGCGACCTAGCGGTCGCCCCACACCGCCCAGCCACCGCTCAGGCGGACCGGACGCAGGGTCAGACGGTCTCCGGACCGGCGGTCTGCACCTGGCCACCCTCGGGGTGGGCGTCGGTGCCGAAGATCTGTACCAGCTCCGCCTCGGCAGCGACGACACCCGAGAGCCGGCGGACTCCTTCGCGGATCCGGTCGGGCGTGGGGTAGCAGAACGACAGCCGCATGTGGTCCGCGCCCTGGCCGTCCGCGTAGAACGCGGTGCCGGACACGTAGGCGACCAGTGCCGTCACGGCGCGCGGGAGCATGGCCCGGGCGTCGATGCCGTACGGGAGCTTCACCCAGGTGTAGAAGCCGCCCTTCGGCACTGTCCACGACGCCTCGGGCATGTACTCGGCGAGGGCGCCCACCATGGCGTCCCTGCGCTCGCGGTACATCTCACGGTAGGCCTTGATCTGGCCGCGCCAGTCGTGGTTGGTCAGGTAGGTCGACACGGCGAGCTGGGACGCGTTCGACGGGCACAGGATCGCGGACTCGCTCGCGAGGACGAGCTTCTCGCGGATGCCCGGGGGCGCCACGGCCCAGCCCACCCGGTAACCCGGGGCGAACGTCTTCGAGAACGACCCGAGGTAGACGACCCCAGTCTCGTCCATCGCGCGCATGGCCGGGAACGGCTCCCCCTCGAACCCGAGGAGCCCGTACGGGTTGTCCTCGACCACCAGCACGTTGTGCCGTCGGGCGATCTCGAGCACGCGCGGGCGTCGATCGGGGGAGAGCGTGACGCCGGCAGGGTTCTGGAAGTTCGGCACCGTGTAGAGGAGCTTGACGCGTCGCCCCTCCGCCTGGAGTCGGGTCAGCGTCTCCTCGAGCGCCTCGGGGATCAGCCCGTCCTCGTCCAGCGGCACGTGCACGACGTCGGCCTCGTAGGACGAGAAGACGCCCAGGGCGCCGACGTAGCTCGGGGCCTCGGCGACGATGACGTCGCCAGGGTTGACGAACAGCCGGGTCACAAGATCGAGTGCTTGTTGCGACCCCGTGGTGACGACGACGTCGTCGGGGTGTGCGTGGATGTGCTCCATCCGCATGATCTCGAGGATCTGCTCGCGCAACGTCTCGTCGCCCTGACCGGCGCCGTACTGGAGGGCCGTCGTGCCGCGCTTGAGCACGAGCTCGTGTGCGGACTCGGCGAGCGCCTCCAGGGGCAGCCCCTCGAGGTACGGCATGCCGCCGGCCAAGGACACGACCTCGGGCCGGTTGGCCACGGCGAAGAGGGCGCGGATCTCGGAGGCTCGCATGCCGTGCGTCCGCTCGGCGTAGGTGCCGAACCACGGGTCGAGGCGGGTCCCGCTGACGGGCTGGGCGATGGGGGCGGCGCCACCGGTGGCAGGCGTCACCTGCCCGATCGGCTCGCCGTTCTGGGGAGTCATGGATCGAGTCTGCCACGCACGCCGGGCCACCCGGCACAGCATTCGTCCCACCGGGGCGTCGTCGGCGTCCGCATGGCGGGACGCGCCGCCGTGCGCAGCGGTCGCAGACGCCGCGAAGGCCCGCGGGACGGGTCCCACGGGCCTTCGCGAGGTTCGCGCCGGAGACGGCCGACGGGCCGCGCCGGGACGTGCGTCAGGCGGTCGTCAGCACGTCCTCGATCTCGGTGACGAGCGCCGGCTTCGGCCGCGCGCCGACGATCTGCTTCACGAGCTCGCCGTTCTGGTACACGTTCAGCGTGGGGATCGAGATGATCCCGTACGCCTGCGCGATGCGCGGGTTGGCGTCGGTGTCGATCTTGGCGATCTTCACCCGGCCGGCGTAGACGTCGGACAGCTCTTCGAGGATCGGGGCGACCTGACGGCACGGGCCGCACCACTCCGCCCAGAAGTCGACGAGGACGGGGATGTCCGACCTCAGGACCTCCGCCTCGAACGTGTCGTCGGTGACGTGGACAGTGCTCACAGGGTCTCCTCGATCTTCTCGGGCAGGGTCGCGGGCGTCGGCGGCTCGGCCGAGTCGACGAGCGCCGCAAGGTAGTGCTGGGCGTCGAGCGCCGCGGCGCAGCCGGACCCGGCCGCCGTGATCGCCTGACGGTAGGTGTGGTCCACGAGGTCCCCGCACGCGAAGACGCCGGGGACGCTCGTCGCGGTCCCCCGACGGCCCTCGCCGCCGGTGAGGACGTAGCCCTCGCCGTCGAGTGCGACCTGGTCGGTCACGAGCTCGCTGCGCGGCACGTGCCCGATGGCGACGAAGAGGCCGGTCGCGGGGATCTCGCGCTCGGCGCCGGTCACGGTGTCGCGCAGCGTCACGCCGGTGACCTTCGCGTCGCCGGTGATGCCGGCGACCTCGCTGTTCCACGCGAAGCGGATCTTCGGGTTCGACGTCGCGCGGTCGGCCATCACCTTGGAGGCGCGGAGCGCGTCGCGACGGTGGACCACCGTGACGGTCTCCGCGAACCGCGTGAGGAAGGTCGCCTCCTCCATCGCGGAGTCGCCGCCGCCGACCACGACCACGTGCTGGCCGCGGAAGAAGAAGCCGTCGCAGGTCGCGCACCACGAGACGCCGTGGCCGGACAGGCGCTTCTCGTCGGGCAGCCCGAGCTCGCGGTACGCGGAGCCCATGGCGAGGACGACGGCGCGGGTCCGGAAGGTCTCGCCGCCGCCGGTGACCACGGTCTTGACCGAGCCGTCCAGCTCGAGGCGCGTGACGTCGTCGTACAGGATCTCGGCGCCGAAGCGCTCGGCCTGCTTGCGCATCGTCTCCATGAGGTCCGGGCCCATGACGCCGTCCACGAACCCGGGGAAGTTCTCGACCTCCGTGGTGTTCATGAGCGCGCCACCTGCGGTCACGGAGCCGGCGACGACGACGGGCGCCAGGCCTGCGCGCGCCGCGTAGATCGCGGCGGTGTAGCCGGCCGGTCCTGACCCGACGATGACGAGGTCGCGGGGGGTGTCGGTCACGTTGGTCCTCACTCGATACGGTGCGCCGGATGGCGCGTCAGGCACAACATGCGGTGCCGTTGGCGTCAACAGATCCTAGATGTGCCATGTTCCCACGCGGGTCCGACGCACGGGACGCACCCTCCTCAGGAGACCTGGACCTCGAGCAGCTCGATCCGGTTGCGCCCGTCGGGCGTCTGGGGCAGCGCGGGGAACCAGAGGACCACGTGCTGGGCCTCGGTGGGCGTCGAGAGCGTCAGCACGGTGTCGGGGGAGAGCGTCCCGCTCGCGAGGACGTCGCCCTGGGTCGGCGTGGCGGGGTCGGTGACGCGGACCTCGACCTGGCCGCCGGTGCCGTTGACCTGGAGGCGCACGGTCGTGACCGTCGCCGGCGCCTCGAGGCTCACCGCGTAGCCGACGCCGTCCTTCATCCCGTACGTCGGCGAGGCGTAGGTCCGCGTGAACCAGAAGGTCGTCGGGTCGCCGTCGATCGCGGCCGGCACGGCCTCGGGGTGCTCGTTGTCGTCGCCGCCCGGCGGCGGGTCGATCATCTGGGCGTCCGCGATGACCGGAACGGCCGCGGGCTGCGCCCCGGCGTCGGCGGGCGGCGTGGTCGGGGTCGCGGCCGCGTCGTCCTCGGCACCGTCGCCGGTGCCCTCGCCGAGCGGGTCCTCGGTGAGGCCGAGGCCCTCCTCGCCTCCGATGGGCGGGGCCGGCGCGGTGAGCTCGCGCCATGCCCAGATCAGCCCGACCACCACGAGCACGGCGATCAGCCCGAGCACGATGGGCGTGGCGTTGAAGCGTCGGCGCGCGAGCGGCACCGGCTCGTCGAGGAGCTCCTCGAACGCCCCGCCCCCCCGCGGCGCAGGACGCCCGGGCGGTGGAACCACCGGCGGAGCTCCCGCGGCCGGGGCAGCCCCGGCCGGTGCGCCCGCAGCGGTGGGCACGAAGGGCCGGCCGCCGCCGATCGGCGGCACCCCGGTTG
>JAEZZV010000248.1 GCA_023418375.1 Actinomycetes bacterium
TCGCCGGCCCGGTGCGCGCGTGTGGCTGGCGGCGGGGATCGTGGCCGGCCTCGCGGTCGTCGGGGTCGCCGTCCTGCTCGCGCAGCCCGCCCAGCCCGCGCCCGAGGACCTGACGCTCACCGAGGGCCTGGCGGTCATCGCCGGAGGCGGGGCGCAGGAGGCGCGCCTGGACGACGCCGCGGGCCGGCTCACCCTGGAGCTCACGGCCGGTGGCGAGGCCGAGGTCGCGTTCCCGAAGGAGTACGCCGACGAGCTCACCACGGCGCTCCTGGACTCCGGGGTCGCGCTCGACGCCGAGGCGAGCGGCCCGTCCGTGGGCGACGTCGCGCTGCGGCTGCTGCCGATCCTGCTCATCGTGGGCGTGCTGATCTGGGTGGTGCGGCGGATGAACCCGACCGCCGCCGCGGGCGGTCCGCGCAAGGCGCTGGCCGAGGGCGAGGTCCCGGAGGTCACGTTCGCCGACGTCGCGGGCGCCGACGAGGCCGTGGACCAGCTGCGCGAGATGGTCGAGTTCCTGCGCGACCCCGGGCGGTTCGAGGCCCTCGGCGCGACGCGCCCGCGCGGCGCGCTGCTCGTCGGCCCGCCCGGCACCGGCAAGACGCTGCTCGCGCGCGCCGTCGCGGGCGAGGCCGAGGTGCCGTTCTTCGCGCTCGCGGGCTCGGACTTCGTGGAGACGTACGTGGGCGTGGGCGCGCGGCGCGTGCGCGACCTGTTCGCGCAGGCCCGCAAGGCGGAGCGCGCGATCATCTTCATCGACGAGGTCGACGCCGTCGGGCGCACGCGCACGACCGGCGCCCAGCAGGGCGGGGACGGCGAGCGTGAGAACACGCTCATCTCGCTGCTCAACGAGATGGACGGGTTCGGCGGGTCGCGCGTCGTCGTGCTCGCGGCGACCAACCGGCCGGACACGCTCGACCCGGCCCTCACGCGCCCGGGGCGGCTCGACCGGCAGATCCAGGTGCCCAACCCCGACCGTCGCGGCCGCACGCTGATCCTCCAGGTGCACGCGGCGGGCCGGCCGACGGGCGCCGACGTCGACCTGGTCAGCGTCGCGCGGCAGACGCCCGGCATGTCGGGGGCCGACCTCGCGCAGGTGGTCAACGAGGCGTGCATGGAGGCGGCGCGGCGCGGTCTCGCGGAGGTCGACGCCGACTGCTTCCAGGCGGCGATCGCGACCGTCGCGATGGGCCGCGCGCGCACGTCCGCCCTGGTCACCGACGCCGACCGGCGCATCACGGCCTGGCACGAGGCCGGCCACACCCTGGCGGCGACCCTCCTGCCCGACGCCGACGACCCGGTCTCCGTGACGATCGTGCCCCGCGGCCCGGCGGGTGGCGCCACGTGGATGGCCGGCAACGACGACGTCTTCCTGCCGCGGCGGAAGGCACTCGCCCAGCTCACCGTGGCCCTGGCCGGGCGTGCCGCCGAGGAGTACCTGCTCGACGGCGAGCACACCCAGGGCGCGGCCGGCGACCTGCAGGGCGCCACGCGCCTCGCGACGGCGATGGTCACCCAGTACGGGATGACGGACTTCGGCTACGCGCAGGTCGACGCCGACACGCTCCGGATGGGCGGGGCGCTCGCCGCTGCCGCGCACGCGCGGATCGACGGGCTCCTCCGGGACGCCCACACGGCCGCCACCGCGCTGCTCGCCGAGAACGCGGCGGCGCTCGAGGCGCTCGCCGCGGCGCTGCTGGCGGAGGAGACCCTGTCCGGCGCCCGGGTGACGGAGATCGTCGCGGCCCACCGCGCGTCGTCGGTCGCCTGACGGGTCAGCCGGCGGAGGTGCCCGACCGCGTCAGGACGCCGCGGACGTAGGCCGCCTGGCCGACGTGCTGGAGGTCGTCCGACAGCACGCTGACCAGGCGCACCCCGAGCGTGACCGGCGGGTCCCAGCGGGTGTCGACGACGCGGTCGAGGTCCTCGGGGCGCAGGCCCGCCAGCAGCTCGAGCGTGCGCGCGTGGACGGCGTCGTGGTAGCCGAGGAGCAGCTCCGCGGGGACCGAGCCGAGCGCGCCGACGTCGCCACGGCCCTGGCCGTAGCCGGTCGCGGACGGGTCGAACGGCAGGCCGAGGCGGTCCGCCCAGCCGTCCTCCGTCCACACCTGCTCGGTGCCGAAGGCGTCCGCGACGTGGTCGTCCTGGACGCGCGTCAGGTGCCAGACGAGCCACGCGATCGAGTTCGCGCCGGGGTCGACGCGTGCGCCGAGCAGGGCCTGGTCGAGGCCGTCGAGCACCCGGGGCACCTCCCCGTGGATGCGCCCGTAGGCCTCGGCGAGCAGTGCGGCCACGTCCATGTCGTCCTCCTCGGTCCGGTCGGTGGGTCAGTCGTCGGCCGTGGCGACCGCGCGGCGCAGCGCCCGGAGCAGCCCCGCCTCGGTGAGGGTCCCGACGGCCCGGCCTCCGCCGTCGTGCACCGGGACCGACCCGTCCCCGCTCGCGACGAGCGCGGCGAGGGCGGCGTCGAGCCGGTCACCCAGGACCAGGGGAGGCAGGGCGGGGGCCGGCGTCGCAGGCGCGGCCGGGGTCCCGTCCGCCGGGCCGGCGGCGAGGTCCTCGGCCGCGAGCTCGGTGATCGGCAGCAGCCGCGCCGTCCGGCCCGCGCCGATGAACTCCGTGACCATCCCGGGCTCCGGGCGCGCCAGCAGCCTGACGGCGTCGGCGACCTGCTCGACGTGCCCACCCTTGCTCATGACGACGACGCGGTCGCCGAGCTTCACGGCCTCGTCGACGTCGTGCGTCACGAAGATCACCGTGGTGCCGACGCGGCGCTGGATGCGCCAGAACTCCTCCTGGAGGTGGCGGCGCCCGATGGGGTCGACTGCGCCGAACGGCTCGTCCATGAGCAGCACCGGCGGGTCCGCGGCCAGGGCCCGCGCGACGCCGACGCGCTGCCGCTCGCCGCCGGAGAGCTGGTGCGGGTAGCGCCGGGCGTAGGTGCCCGGCTCGAGCCCGACGAGGTCCAGGAGCTCGGCCGTGCGCTCGCGCGTCCGCTCGCGCGACCAGCCGAGCAGCGACGGGACCGTCCCGACGTTCTGCGCGACGGTCCGGTGCGGGAACAGCCCCACGTGCTGGATGACGTAGCCGATCCGCCGGCGCAGCGCGACGGGGTCGGTGCGCGCGACGTCCTCGCCTTCGACGAGGACCCGGCCGGACGTGAGCTCGACCAGGCGGTTCACCATGCGCAGCGTCGTCGACTTGCCGCAGCCCGACGGGCCGACGAGCACCATCAGCTCGTGCCGTCGCACGGTCAGGTCGAGCCCTTCGACGGCGACGGCGCCGCCCGGGTACACGATCCGCGCGCCCTCGAACGCGATGACCGCGTCGCGGTCCGGTGAGGTCATGCCCGCGACGCTACCCGCGCCCGCCGACGCCCGCGCCCGCCGACGCCGCTCGTCCCGGGGCCCGGCCCTCCGCCGTGGCCGAGGTCGAGCTTCACGACCGAGGTCGAGGGTCGCCACCTTCGACCTCGGTCGAAACGCTCGACCTCGGCGCAGCCTTCGGGGGCGGACGGTGGCGGACGGTGGCCGGGGGCGGCACCCGGGGCGGGCGCGGGACGGCGTCGGGGGCGGCGGGTAGCGTGCCGTGGGTGGAGAGCGCCGCACCCAACCCGTGGTTCTCCTGGGACTACGTGCAGGCCAACTGGGGCGACATCACGCAGGCGCTCGGCCAGCACGTGAGCCTCACGGTCCAGGCGATCCTCGTGGCGACGGCGATCGCCCTGCCCCTCGCGCTGCTCGCGCACGCCCGTCCGCGGCTGGCCGGTCCGGTCCTGGGCCTGACGGGCGTCCTCTACACGATCCCGTCGCTTGCCCTGTTCGCGCTCCTGTACCCCCTGCTGCGCGACCGGCGCGAGTCCGTGCTGGTCGGCCTGGTGATGTACGCGCTGCTCGTGCTCATCCGCAACATCCTCGTCGGGCTCCAGGGCGTGGACCCCGCCGTGGTCGATGCGGCACGCGGGCTCGGCTTCGGGCGGCTGCGGCTGCTGTTCACCGTGCAGCTCCCGGGCGCCCTGCCGGCGATCGTCACGGGCCTGCGCCTCGCCACGGTGACGACCGTCGCCCTGGTGACGATCGGCGTCGTGATCGGGTACGGCGGGCTGGGGCAGCTCATGTACCGCGGGTTCAACTCGCAGTACCGGGCCGAGGTCGTCACGGCGACCCTGCTGACGCTCGCGCTGGCACTCGTCGCGGACCTGGTGCTGTGGCTGGCGGGCCGTCTCGCGGCGCCCTGGGCGCGGGCGGGGGCCGGGCGATGACCGACGACGACGTCCTGCAGCAGGCGCTCACCTGGCTCAACGACCCGCTGAACTGGCAGGGGTCCGACGGCGTCCCCGCGCTCGTCGCCGAGCACCTGGGGATGTCGGCCGTCGCGGTGCTGCTCGCGGCGGCGGTCGCCCTCCCGCTCGGCGTCTGGCTCGGGCACCGCGACCGCGGTGGGACGGCGACCGTCGTCGCGACCAACACCTCGCGCGCGCTGCCCACGCTCGCGCTCCTGTACATCTTCGCGCTGACGGGCCTCGGCTACGGCAACCGGCCGACGATCGTCGCGGTGGCGCTGTTCGCGGTCCCGCCGATCCTGGCCAACGCCTTCACCGGCATCCGCGAGGTGGACCCGGCCGCGCGCGACGCCGCCCGGGGCATGGGGATGTCCGGGGCGCGCTCGCTGGTGGCCGTCGAGCTGCCGCTCGCCCTGCCGCTCATCGGCGCAGGGCTCCGGACGGCCGCGGTGCAGGTGGTCGCCACGGTGCCGCTCGCCGGCCTGGTGGGCGGCGGGGGGCTGGGCCCGCTCATCGTCACCGGGTTCGCGACCCAGCGGTTCGGCAAGGTGGTGGCGGGCGCCGTGCTCGTGGCGGCGTTGTGCCTGCTCGTGGAGCTCGTGCTGGCGGTGGCGCAGCGGGTCCTGACCCCGCCGCCGATGCGCGTCCGGGCGCGGGTGGGCTGAGCCCGCCCGGAGGTCGCCGGAATCGCGTGTCGGGGCGTGTTGTTACGGTTGATCGGAATTGCCCGTTCGCGCGACCGGGTACCAACACCCTGGGGGTCCGATGAAGCTCCGACGCACGTTCCTGGGGGCCGCCGGTGCGGCCGTCCTGCTCCTGACCGCGGCCTGCGGTGAGGCCGGCTCGTCGGGCGGGGCGCCGTCCGCGCCCGAGACGAGCGAGGCCACCGACGGCGGCGAGGAGCTCGCCGCGTGCGCACCCGTGGCGGACGAGGCCCTCGTGGTGCTCGAGGACGACCTCGGCCTCCAGACCGTCGACAACATCGTGCCCGCGGTCAACGCGGAGGCGGCCGCGGCGTCGCCCGGCCTGATCAAGGTGCTCGACGCGGTCTCCGCGACCCTCGACACTCCGACGCTCATCGAGCTCAACCGGGCCGTGGACGTCGAGCGCCGCACCTCGAGCGAGGTCGCCGCCGAGTTCGTCGCCGCGCAGGGCCTGGACCAGCAGGAGCCGGCCGGCAACGGCGCGGCGGTGCTGGTCGGCGCGGCGAACTTCTCCGAGAGCGCGACGCTCGCCGAGATCTACGCGGCCGCGCTCGACGCCGCCGGTTTCGACGCGAGCACCCAGACGATCGGCAATCGCGAGACGTACGAGCCCGCCCTCGAGCTCGGCGACCTCACGGTGGTCCCGGAGTACGCGGGCACCCTGACCGAGTTCCTCAACAAGAAGATCAACGGCGCCGACGCCGCGGCCGTCGCGAGCTCGGACCTCGACGCGACGATGGCGGCGCTGGCCCCGCTCGGCGAGCAGGTCGGCCTGGTCTTCGGCCAGCCCGCCGACGCGCAGGACCAGAACGCGTTCGCCGTGACCGTCGCGTTCGCGGAGGAGAACGGGGTCACGACCCTGAGCGAGCTCGCCGAGACCTGCGGCGACATCGCCCTCGGCGGGCCGCCGGAGTGCCCGGAGCGGCCGTTCTGCCAGCCGGGCCTGGAGGAGCTGTACGGCCTCCAGATCGGCGAGTTCACCTCCCTCGACGCGGGCGGCCCGCTCACCAAGGCCGCGCTGCAGCAGGGCCAGATCGCGCTCGGCCTGGTCTTCTCGTCCGACGCGGCGCTCAGCAGCGCCGGCTGAGGCCGGCGGGCCGGTGACGGGCAGGCGTCCGTCACCGGCCGCCCCCGGTCACAGGCCGTAGGCCTCCAGCAGGCGGAGCCAGATCTCGCTGCGCGTCGGGTAGGCGGGCACCGCGTGCCACAGGCGCGGCAACGGCACCTGCCCGACGACGGCGATCGTCGCCGCGTGCAGCAGCTCCGCCACCTCGGGGCCGACGAACGTCGCGCCGACGATCACCTGGCGCGCCTCGTCGACGACGATCCTCGCCGCCCCGCCGTCGTCGCCCCCGCCCGTGCCGAAGACCGTGGTACCGCCGACCGACGAGAACGGCACGTCGACCGCGCGCACGTCGAGGCCGGCGTCGCGCGCGGCCTCCTCGGTGAGGCCGACGGCGGCGACCTCCGGCCGCGTGAACACGACCTGCGGCACCGCGGCGTGGTCCGCGATCGCCCGCAGGGGCGACCAGTTGTCGCCGCCGGCCGCGTCGGCGGCGTCGCCGCCGCCCGCGCCGAACCGTGCGGCGACCGCGTCCCCCGTGACCCGGGCGTCGTACTTGCCCTGGTGGGTGGTGTTCGTGCGGCCGGTGACGTCCCCGGCGGCCCAGAGCCAGCCGTCCTCCACCGCCCTGACGCAGCCGGCGTCGTCGACCGCGAGCGGGGCGCCGGGTTCCAGGCCGACGGTCTCCAGTCCGAGGTCGGTGGTCCGCGGACGGCGGCCCGTGGCCAGGAGCACCCGGTCCACGTCCAGGGTCGCGCCGTCGGACAGCTCGAGGTGGGCGCCGCCGTCGTCGGTGCGCGACGCGCGGGCCAGCCGGGCGCCGAGCCGCACGTCCACGCCCAGCC
>JAEZZV010000263.1 GCA_023418375.1 Actinomycetes bacterium
CACGACGGCCGCGGCCCGACGCCGTCCGCGCGCGCCCCCGCCGCGACGACGGGCACGAGCACGGCGGCCATCGCCGTCTGGGCGATCGCGGTCCCCAGGCCCGAGCCGGCCACGCCCATCCCGGCGCCGAGCACGAGCCCGATCGACAGCGCCGCGTTGAGGACCGCTCCGCCCACCGCGACCCACAGCGGGGTGCGGGTGTCCAGGCGGCCGCGCAGGGCGCCGGTCGCGGCGAGGACGGCGAGCATCCCGGGCAGTCCGGGCGCCGACCACCGCAGGTAGGCCAGGGCGTGCCCACGGACGTCGTCGGGCGCGCCGAGGGCGTCGACCACCGGGCCCGCGGCCGCGACGAGGACGGCCGCCAGAGCCGCACCGAGCAGCACCGCGAGCCAGATCCCGTCGACCCCGAGCCGCAGCGCCCGACGCCGGTCCCCCGCGCCCATCGCCCGCGCGACGCCGGCCGTGGTCGCGTAGGCGAGGAACACGCACAGGCCGACGACGGTCGTGAGCACGGTGCCTGCGAGGGCGAGGCCGGCGAGCTCGGGTGCCCCCAGGTGGCCGACCACCGCCGAGTCCACCAGCACGAACAGCGGCTCGGCGACGAGCGCGCCCAGCGCCGGGAGCGCCAGGGCGACGATGCGCCGGTCGAGGGCCCGTCGGTCGAGGGCCCGTCCACCTGGTGGCGAGACCGGTGTCCCGGATGATGAGAGGTCGGTCAACGAGTTCCTGTCCACAGTCGGTGCACGGCGAATGCGGTGCTCGCCGCCAGGCGGCGGCACTTTCATCCCACGATATCCACAGCGTTGTTCCCAGCCTGTGGAGGAGTCGCCGCACCGGTCCACACCCACCCACAGGCCGCCCACAAGCGGCTGCACAGGGCCGCGTTGAGACCCGGCCGACGACCTCACTAGGGTCTGGAGCGCAGTTCGACGGGACCACCGGTAGGCCGGCATCGCGGGGGATGTCCCCAGCAGTGTCGCAGGGGCCTGAGAACATCAGTTCGAGACGATTCCGGCGGACCCGGTGGGGGGCGTGCAGCAGGCATGAGCATCGAGGAACTCGAACGGGGCCTCTCGCTCAACCGCTCGGAGCCGGGCTTCGACCGCACGCCCCCGCAGGACATCCCCGCGGAGCAGAGCGTCCTCGGCGGCATGCTGCTCAGCAAGGACGCGATCGCCGACGTCGTCGAGCAGCTCCGGGGCCCGGACTTCTACCGCCCCGCCCACGAGCTCATCTACGAGGCGGTCCTCGACCTGTACGGCCGCGGCGAGCCCGCCGACGCGGTGACGGTCGCCGCTGAGCTGACCAAGCGCGGCGAGATCGGGCGCATCGGCGGGGCGCCCTACCTGCACACGCTCATCTCGATGGTCCCGACGGCCGCGAACGCCGGCTACTACGCGCGCATCGTGCGCGAGCGTGCGGTGCTGCGCCGGCTCGTCGAGGCCGGCACCCGCATCGTCCAGCTCGGTTACGCGGCCGACGGCGGCGACGTCGACGACATCGTCAACAGCGCGCAGGCCGAGGTGTACGCCGTCACGGAGCGGAAGACCTCCGAGGACTACCTGCCGCTGGCCGACATCATCAACGGGACGATGGAGGAGATCGAGGCCGCGGGGCACCGCGGCGACGGCATGGTCGGCGTGCCGACCGGCTTCATCGAGCTCGACCGGCTCACCAACGGCCTGCACCCGGGCCAGATGATCGTCGTCGCCGCGCGTCCGGCCATCGGCAAGTCGACGCTCGCGGCGGACTTCGTGCGCTCCGCGGCCATCAAGCACCAGCAGACGTCCGTCGTCTTCTCCCTCGAGATGAGCCGCAACGAGCTCACCATGCGCCTGCTCTCCGCCGAGGCGCAGGTGCCGCTGCAGAACATGCGCAAGGGCACGATGCGCGACGAGGACTGGCAGAAGCTCGCCGCCACCATGGGCCGGCTGTCGCAGGCGCCGCTGTTCATCGACGACTCGCCGAACATGTCGCTCATGGAGATCCGGGCGAAGTGCCGCCGGCTCAAGCAGCGCCACAACCTCAAGCTCGTGGTCATCGACTACCTGCAGCTCATGAGCTCCGGCAAGCGCGTCGAGTCGCGTCAGCAGGAGGTCAGCGAGTTCTCCCGCGCGCTCAAGCTGCTCGCCAAGGAGCTCGAGGTGCCCGTCATCGCGATCTCGCAGCTGAACCGTGGCGCCGAGCAGCGCACCGACAAGAAGCCGATGCTCTCCGACCTCCGCGAGTCCGGCGCCATCGAGCAGGACGCCGACGTCGTGATCCTGCTGCACCGCGAGGACGCGTACGAGCGCGAGTCGCCGCGCGCGGGCGAGGCGGACCTCATCGTCGCCAAGCACCGCAACGGCCCGACGGACACGATCGTCGTCTCGAGCCAGCTGCACTACTCCCGGTTCGTGAACATGTCGGCGGGCCTGTAGACAGCCGTGAGGTGTCCTAGGGGCCTGCCAGGCTTCGTCACAGAGCGATGTGAGGGAGGCCGCAGTGCAGTGGTTCGTGGACGAGACCAAGGCTCGCGGCTACGTGGTCGTCGCCACGCTCGTTGACGACACCGACCTCACAGCGATCCGACGGGCGCTCCAGCTGACCCTCCCCCGTGGACAGCGGCGCATCCACATGGTCGACGAGAGCGATCCGCTCCGGAGAAAGTTCCTCGGTGCCCTCGTCGATGCGGGACTGACGGCGCGGCTGTACATGGCCGGCGCCGATCACGGAACCGACGTGCGGCGCAGGCGCGCATGCCTTCGTCAGGTGGTGCTGGACGCCGCGGCGACGGGTTGCACCCGGCTGGTCCTCGAGTCCGATCCGACGCAGGACGCGCGCGACAGGCGCACCATCATCGAGGCGCGGCGTGAGACCGTTCCGAGCGTTGCCTTCGAGTACCAGCACATGCGCGCATACGACGAGCCGCTGCTGTGGGCCTCGGACGCCGTGGCCTGGGCGTTCGCTCGCGGGGGTGTGTGGCGCGGGCTGGCGTGGGAGGTCGTTGCCGCCGAGTGCCACGTCTGAAAGACGTCGGCCCTGGCGCCACGTCCATCCGGACGGGTCCAGGGCCTTCTTCCACGAAGATCAGCTCCTCGGGCATTGCTCACTTTAGGTGACCGCGCTGACGTCGTCCATGCGTTCCGAGGAATCGCCCGGGTGATCACTGTCGTTGGTGATCACGAGCGTGCGACGCTCGTACCAGGATCGATCGCGGTCCGAGCCCGACGGCGGGCGGCCCGCCGTCGGTGACCCCAGGAGGAACGATGGCCACGCGCGAGACCCTCGAGATCCCGGCCGAGCGACTGACCAACCTCCGCCGCTGGAACATCGGCGCCGGCGTGCTCCACGCCGCCTCCGCGGTGGCGGTCGTCGTGCTGGCCAGCGACTTCACGCTTCCCGTCACCGCCTCGTACCTCGACGGCCCGCCGGGCAGCGACGCCTTCACCACGACGACCCTGTGGGACGTCCCGCTCGCGTGGGGCGTGGCGCTGTTCTTCGTCCTCAGCGCGCTCGCGCACGCCTGGGTGGCCGGGCCGGGGTTCCGCCGGTACGGCGCGGATCTCGCCCAGCAGCGCAACTACGCCCGGTGGGTGGAGTACTCGCTGTCGTCGTCGGTGATGATCTGGCTCATCGCGCAGGTCTGCGGCATCGCCGACGTCAGCGCGCTGGTCGCGATCTTCGCCGTGAACGCCTGCATGATCCTGTTCGGCTGGCTGCAGGAGAAGTACGAGGTGCCCGGCGAGCGCGGCTTCCTGCCGTTCTGGTTCGGCTGCTTCGCCGGCGCGATCCCGTGGATCCTGATCCTCCTGGTCGTCGTTCTCCGGCCCGGCTACGACGGGACGGCCGAGGTGCCCGGGTTCGTGTACGGCATCGTCGTGTCGCTCTTCGTGTTCTTCAACATCTTCGCGATCGTCCAGTGGCTCCAGTACAAGCAGGTCGGCCGCTGGAAGGACTACCTCGTCGGCGAGCGGACGTACATCACGCTCTCCCTCGTGGCGAAGTCGCTGCTCGCGTGGCAGGTGTTCGCGGGCACCCTCGCGGGCTGACGGCGCCGCGGCAGAGTCCCCTCAGGCGAGGCCGGCCGCTCGCGCGAGGATGGCCGCCTGCACCCGCGAGCGGCAGCCGGTCTTGGCCAGGACGCGCGAGACGTGCGTCTTCGCCGTCGCCTCGCCGATGCCGAGCTCGCCGGCGAGCTCGGCGTTGGACAGGCCGCGGCCGAGCGCGCCCAGCACCTCGCGCTCGCGCGGGGTCAGGTCGGCCAGACGGCGCTCGACGTCGGCCGGGCCCGTCTCCCCCGTGCCCGACGCCGGGCCGACGAACCTGGTCAGCAGCCGGCGGGTGACCTCCGGGGCGAGGACGCCCTCGCCCACGGCGACACGTCGGACGGCGTCGACGAGCGCCGCCGCGCTCACCGACTTGAGCAGGAACCCGGCCGCCCCGGCCCGCAGCGCCCCGAACACGTACTCGTCGAGGTCGAACGTCGTGAGCACGACGACGTCGGCCAGCCCCTCGTCGACGATCGTCCGCGTCGCCGCGATGCCGTCCGTCCCGGGCATCCGGACGTCCATGAGGACGACGTCGGGCCGGAGCGCCCGCGCGTTCGTCACGGCGGCGGCGCCGTCGGCCGCCTCGCCCACGACGACGACGTCCGCGGCACGCTCGAGCATCAGCCGCAGGCCTTCGCGGATGGCGGCGTGGTCGTCGGCCAGGAGCACGCGGACCGTCATGCGGCCTCCAGCGGGAGAGCGACGTCGACGACCCACGCGCCGTCCTTCTGCCCTGCCGCGAACCGCCCACCGAGCGCCTCGGCGCGTTCGCGCATCGTGGCCAGTCCGAAGCCGGGCGCGCCCGACAGCGTCCCGTCGGCCACGGGGTTCTCCATCGACAGGAGCAGCGCGGTGGAGTCGACGTCGACGCGCACGGCGACCGTCGAGCCCGCGCCGTGCTTCACCGCGTTCGTGAGCGCCTCCTGCAGGATCCGGTAGGCGGCCTGGTCGGGGCCCGTCGGCAGCGCGTCGAGCTCCTCGGGCCGCGGGCCGCGCCACTCGACGTCGACGCCGGCTGCCCGCACCCCTGCCAGGAGCCCGCCGGCCTCGCGGAGGCGGGGCGGGGCGGCGACCTCGTCGGCACCGGAGCGAAGGAAGCCGATGAGGGTGCGGAGCTCGGCCAGCGACAGCAGACCCGTCGTGCGGATGGCCGCCAGGGCAGCGCGGTCGCGCTCGGCGGCCCCCGGCACGTCGGGGGCCTCCGCGAGGGCGGCCTCCGCCCGGATGGCCATGGCCGAGACGTTGCCCGCGATGGCGTCGTGGAGGTCCCTGGCCATCTGGGCCCGCGCGTCGGCGACCGCCTCAGCCTCGCGGTGCTCGGCCAGCCGCCGCAGGTCCTCCGCGCGCTCCTGTGCGAGCGCCGTCAGCTCGCTCTGGCGACGGACGGCCGTCCCCCACGCCAGGGGGGTGCTGACGAAGGCGAACACCTGCACGGCCATGAGCAGCGCCCAGCGGAGCTCACCCCAGACCACCCAGCCCTGCACGAACGCGGCGGCGGGCGCCGCGGCGACGAGCACGCCGAGGCGGCTCACCGCGACCCGTCCGGCATGCAGGGCCGCCGAGTAGATCAGGTCGAAGAGCACGAAGACCATCCCGATCGACCCGCCCAGCCAGACGTCGACGGCGAAGGCGACCGTGCCGCCCGTGAGGGCGAGCACGGGGTTCGTCCGACGCCGGAGCATCAGGGCGCAGCCCACGGCGAGGGGTGCGAGGTGCGCCCATCGACCGAGGGCGGCGACCCGCTCCGGCTCAGGTCCCCACAAGCCGCTCACGCCCGCGGCGAGCAGCACGGCCCCGAGGAGTGCTGTCAGTGCGGCGTCGGTGTGGTCCTGGGCCTGCGGTGTCGCACGCAGGCGCGCGTGCCAGAGGTGCCGGACCCACCCCACGAGCGCCATCGACCCATCCCAGCACAGGCCCGCACGGGCGGAGTCCCCCGAAGGATGGACGGCCGCACACGGACGTCCTGCATCGTTCGGCTGACGACGCCGGTGCGGGCTCGGGCGAGGGTCGGGAGCATGACCTTTGAGCTCCTTGCGCAGCTGGCGGTCCTCGCGCTCATCGACTCGACCAGCTTCGGCACGTTGCTGATCCCGATCTGGTTCCTGCTCACGCCCGGCCGCGTGCGGGCAGGCCGGGTGCTCGTCTTCCTCGGCACGGTGGCAGGCTTCTACCTGCTGCTGGGCATCGCGCTCGTGGCCGGCGCGCACGCGGTGCTGGGGCGTGCCGGGGAGCTCCTCGACAACCCGGTGGTGGCCGTGCTCCAGACGGCGCTCGGCGTGACGCTGTTCCTCTGGAGCTTCCGCATGGGGAACGCCCCAGACGACCGTCGCCCCGCCGACGTCGCGGCCCGGGCCTCGTCCGGGGAGGCCGGCGCCGCCGGTGACGGACCGACCGCGGCGGAGGGGTCCGCCGACGGTGAGCCCCGCACCGGTCGGATCTGGCGATGGCGGGAGCGCGCCATGGGCAGCGACGACGTCGGCGTCGGGCCCCTCATCGGCCTCGCGCTCGCGGCCGCGGCGGTCGAGACGGCATCCATGCTCCCGTACCTGGCTGCCGTCGGCCTGCTCAGCACGTCCGAGCTCGCCTTCCCGGGTCGCGCGGGCGTCCTCGCCGGGTACTGCCTCGTGATGGTGCTGCCCGCCCTCGTGCTGCTCGCCGGCCGCGTCGTCGCAGGCCGCGTGGTCGAGCCGATGCTGGGCCGCGTCGCCGGGTGGATGGAGCGGCAGGGGGCCGAGACGACGGCGTGGATCGTCGGCATCGTCGGCTTCCTCATGGCCCGCGACGGGTTGGTCAGGATCCCCGGCCTGATCGAGGCGCTGGACGCGATCGGCCGGGTTCAGTGAACCGTGGGTCCGGCCGCGCTCAGCGCCCCAGCGGGCGCGCCCGCAGGCCCAGGTAGTGACGGCGGACGGCGTCGCTCTGGTGCTCGAGCGCGTAGCGCAGGGCGGTGCGGGGCATCGTCGCGGCGTGCGTGTCGAGGAAGCCGAGCAGCGCCGCGGGCTCGACGTCGCCGACGTCCCGCAGCAGCCAGCCGACCGCCTTGTGGATGAGGTCGTGCGGGTCGTCGACCAGCAGCGTCGCGATCCGCAGCACCTCGTCGACGCGCCCGGCGTCGGAGTACGCCATCGTGGCGACCATCGCGGTCCGCCGCTCCCAGACGGAGCCGGACGCGGCGAGCCGGTCGAGCGTCGCGCCGCCGTCGGGATGTGCGAGCAGCCACCGCCCGACGACGTCGCGCGCCCCCCGGTCCACCAGGTCCCAGTTGTCGATCCGGTCGTGCCGGCGCAGGTAGAGGTCGAACAGCTCCCGGCGCCGGGTCTCCGGCGTCCGGGCCGCCCGCGCCTGCTGGGCCATGATCTCCAGCGCGGCGGTCCGGACCTCGTGCCACGGGCTGGCGAGCAGGGTGTCCAGCTCGTGGGGCGGCAGGTCGCGGAACGGCCGCAGCGTCGCCTTCACCCGCGGGACCGTGACGCCGAGGAAGCTGTCGCCCTCGCCGTAGCCGCCGGGCCCGGCCTTGAAGTAGCGGGCCATGCCGGCCGCGGCGTCCGCGTCGGCCAGCGCCCGGAGCGCGGCGTCGAGGCCCGCGGCCGAGGGGGTGCTCGCCAAGTGCGCGCGCAGGGCGGCGTCGTAGGCGTCGACCACCGGGTCGGCGAGGTCCGCGACGAAGACCGCGACGGTGCGCGCGTCGGGCTCGGCGGCGAGGACCGCCTGGAGCCGGACCCACGCCTCGAGGTTGGGGTGCGCCACGGACGTCGCGGCCGCCGCCGGGCGCAGGCGGTCGACGGCCTGCGCGAGGGTGGCGGCGTCCAGCGGGTAGGTGGCCGTGCCCCCGGCGTGCCCGACGACGCCGGCCAGGACGACGACCGGCAGCCGGTGCTGCGTCGTGTTCACCACGGGGAACTCGACGCGATCGCCGTCCGCAGCGGGGCGGACGAGCCCGACCCCGGCGAGGGCCGGCCAGGTCCAGCCGGGGATCGCGGCCGCGAACCGCTCGCGCGCCGCCACCAGGTCGTCCATCGTCGCCCACCGCTCGGCTGCCATGGCGGCAGTCTGGTCGTCAGTGGTTGGCGGCGGCCAGCCGGTCTCGCGCCCGGGACGGGCGGACCGGACGGTCGCGGCTCGGCGTCGCGGCGATCTGCCTGTGGCGTATCCGCTGGTGGCAGAGGGTGCGGCCGCGGGGCCGCCGCCGGTGCCAGCGTGGGGGAGACCGACCCCCGAGGAGGTACCCGTGCTCTCCCTGCCCCGCCCGACGACGTCGGCCTCACCGGCGATGCGCGCCGAGGCCCCCGCCCTCGCCCCGTTCGACGACCACCTGGCCAGCCGCCTGCTGCACCAGCGGATCATCGTGCTCGGGCAGGAGGTGGACGACGCCATCGCGAACCGCATCTGCGCCGAGCTCCTGCTGCTGTCCGCCGAGGACGCACGCCGCGACATCGCGCTCTACGTGAACTCGCCCGGCGGTTCCATCTCGGCCGCGCTCGCGATCTACGACACCATGCGGTTGGTCCCGAACGACGTGTCGACCCTCGCGATGGGCCTGGCCGCGAGCGCAGGGCAGTTCCTGCTGTCCGCCGGCACGCCGGGCAAGCGTTTCGCGCTGCGGCACGCGCGCATCCTCATGCACCAGCCGTCGGGTGGCATCGGCGGGACGGCGATCGACGTCGCGATCCAGGCGGAGAACATGCGCTACACCAAGCGGACGATGCAGGCGCTCATCGCCGAGCACACCGGCCAGCCGGTCGAGCGCATCGAGCGGGACTCCGACCGGGACCACTGGTTCAGCGCGGAGGAGGCCCGCGAGTACGGGTTCGTCGACCGCGTGGTCGAGCGCCTGGACGACGTCCGGCCCGACGCCGTCCGCCCCGCCGGCCTCTGAGCGCGGCGGGTCAGGCGACGGGCGACGCAGACGCTCGGGCGACGTCGAGGCTCAGGCGACGTCGACGATCAGGCGACGGAGAGCAGTGGCCGACGGGCGTCGTCCGCCGCGGGCTCAGCGCGCTCGGTCACTGAACGGACGTCGACGACGGTCGGCACGGGAGCGCCGCGGCGTGGCTGGGGTCGCGCCCCGGCGGGCCGGGAACCGGCGGGCCGGACGGCGGTGGGCGCGGGCCGGCGC
>JAEZZV010000285.1 GCA_023418375.1 Actinomycetes bacterium
GTCGTGGGCGTCGCGGGCGTCGCGGGCGCGGCCGAGGGCAGCGTGAGCACCTGCCCGGCACGGATCGAGGCGCGGGAGTCCAGCCCGTTGGCGGCGACGATCGCCGCGACCGTCGACCCGGATCGTCGCGCGATGTGGCTCACCGTGTCGCCCGGCTGGACCACGTAGTCGTCGGCCGCGGCCGGGGTGGCGATCGCCGTCAGCGTCACGGCGGCGAGGGCGAGACCGACCCCGCCGCCGACGGTGCGGCGCAGGCAGGGAGTGGCGGCGGTGCTCGGCATGAGGGCGTCCCAGGGTGGTGCGGCGGGAGCGGTGCACCTCGAGCCTGCACCGCGCTGTGACTGGTGTGACGACTGTGACTGATGTGACTGGTGTGACAGAAAGCACGCTACCCCGAGCGCGCCGCACCACGGAAGCCGGAGCGGCCCGGCCCTACGCTGACCGGGTGACTGATGCGCTCGGAGTGGACAGCTGGCTCACCCTTCCCGACGTCGCCGAGCGGCTCGGCACCGATGTCGGACAGGTCCGCCGCCTCGTCCAGGACAGGCACCTGGTCGCGTTGCGCGGCGACGACGGCGTCCGGCGGGTGCCCGAGCGGTTCCTCGTCGAGACGGATGGCGCGTGGCGCGCCGTGCCCACCCTCCAGGGCACCCTCCTGCTGCTCGCCGACGCCGGCTTCTCCGACGACGAGGCGGTCCGGTGGCTCTTCGCCGCGGACCCGACCCTTGCGCCGGTGGGCTGGCCGGAGGGCTCCGCCCCGGCCCCGATCGACCTCCTCGCCGCCGGGCAGAAGACCGAGGTCCGCCGTCGGGCGCAGGCGCTCGGCTTCTGAGGGTCGCCGCGGCGCCCGAGGACGACAGCGCGCGCATGACGGCGCGTGGAGACGCCGCAGGGTGACGCCCCTCGTCGACCCTCGCGGCGACCTCGCAGCGACCTCCGGGGGGCCGAGGGCCTTCAGGCGCGCCGGTCGACCGCGGCCCGGCCCAGCCGGCCGAGCATCGTGCGCCCCGGCTCCACGAGCGGCGCACCGGCGATGGCCTCCAGCGCCGGCCCGGCGAGCTCGTCGATGAGCGCCTCCACCTCGCTCAGGGCGCCTGTGCCGCGCAGCACCTCGCGGACGGCTTCCACCTCGGCGTCGGTGAGGTCGGAGCGCCCGAGGTGACTGCGCAGCGTCGCACGCCCGGCGTCGTCGGCGCGCTGCAGCGCACGCGCGACCAGGACCGTCCGCTTGCCCTCGCGCAGGTCGTCGCCGGCGGGCTTTCCCGTGGCCGCAGGGTCGCCGAACACGCCGAGCACGTCGTCGCGGAGCTGGAACGCCTCGCCGAGGGCGAGTCCCGCGCGACGGGCGAGGTCGAGTGCGGCGTCGTCGGCGCCGGCGAGCACCGCGCCGAGCACGATCGGGTGCTCGACGCTGTAGCGCGCGCTCTTGGCACGCACCACCGTGCGTGCCTGCGCCTCGTCCGTCCCAGGGTCGTCGCTCCAGGGCAGGGCCTGCGCGAGGACGTCGCGGTACTGACCGACGATGACCTCCGCCCGCATGAGGTCGAACACGCGGTAGGTGCCCGCTCGGACCTGGGGGTCGAGCGGGCCGACGGCCGCTGCGAAGGCCCGGTCGGCGGCGATGAGCGCCAGGTCGCCGAGGAGGATCGCGGCGGCCTCGCCGAACTTCGACGACGCCCCCGCCCAGCCCTCGCCGGCGTGCGTGGCGGCGAACACGCGATGGGTCGCAGGACGCCCGCGGCGCGTGTCGGAGTCGTCCATGACGTCGTCGTGCACGAGGGCCGCCGCCTGGAAGAGCTCCAGGGCCGCCCCGACGCCCAGGACGTTCGCCCGGTCGGCGCTCGCATCGTGACCGGCCTCGCCCCGCTGGTGGGCCCGCCACGACCAGTAGCAGAAGGCCGCCCGGAGCCGCTTGCCGCCCGCCACAATCGCACGCAGCTCGTCGAGCACCGCCCCGGCGCCGACGTGCGCGAGCTCCTCCTCGAGCTCGTCCACCAGACCGGCGAGGCGGGCGTCGACGTCCGCGCGCACGTCGTCGACGTCGAGCAGGGCGGGGGAGGTCACGGGCCGAGCCTAGCCAGGCCAGCCGCGGGGCGCGGGCGGCTGCCGTCAGGCGTCGGCGTCGCCCGTGCGGACGCGCCCGCCGATCGTCAGCGTGCGGGCCCCGTCGACCTCCAGGATGCCGATCGAGACCACCTCGTCGCCGCCGGAGCGGACGAACGTCACCTGGGCGGCCAGGTCGCTGTCGCTGGTCTCGGCGGTGACCTCCGAGAAGCCCGCGGCGGTGAGCGCCCCCCGGTACAGGTCGAGCAGCTCGGGCGCGGTGGCAGCGGTCCGCAGGTTCAGGGAGACCTCCTGGACATCCGCGTCGCCGACGGGCACCGCGGAGGTCACGAGGATGACGGCGTCGCCCGGGACGGGCAGGAGGTCGATCGGGAAGCCCTCGACGAGGTCGCCGACCTCGGAGTACTCGTCCGGCTCGGCGGTGACGAGCGGTTCCGGGGACTCGGGCGCCGACGTGGCGGTGGCCTCGGGTGCGGCGAGCGAGGTCGCCACGTCGGGCGCGCTCTCCTCCACCGACGAGCCCGGCTCGTCGGCGCCGGCGCACGCGGCGCACGCACTCACGAGCAGGGCGACGGCCGCCGCGCGGGCGGCGGGCACCCTCGCGCCACGACCGGCGCGACGGGGGGCGCGCGCGGCCCTCGAAGCCATGGGTCAACGGTATCCCGCCCGCGGGGCATCCACAGGACGCCCCACCAGGGTGAAATCCACAGGACGACCGGCCTGGAGACCGGCCGGCGGCGCCCGTGCGCTGACATGCGTGCCATGCCGACGACAATCCGGACCTCCGACGTGCGCGAGCTCCTCGCCCTCGTGCCCTTCCAGCTGGGGTTCCACCCGACCGAGAGCGCGGTGCTCGTCAGCCTGCGCGGCGCCCGGTCGCAGGTGGGCCTGGTCGCTCGCGTGGACCTCGCGCACCTCGCTGCGGCGGACGACGAGGGCCGCACCGCGCGCACCCTGGTCGGGCACCTCGTCGCGGACGGCGCGCGGCGGGCCGTGGCGATCGTCTACACCGCCGTCGACCTCCAAGGGTGGGGCCTGGGGCACCCGGAGGCCGCCTGCCCGGACGACGGGCCGGACGCCGACGTCGCCGCGGGGGCGGCCGCACGGACGGCCGTCAGGCGGCTGGAGGACGCCGGCCTCGCCGCCCTGGGCGAGCTGGAGACGTGGGTCGTGGGCCCTCACGGCTACTACGGGCTGAGGTGCGCCGACCCCGGCTGCTGCCCGGCCGGGGGGCGTCCGCTCGAGGACCTGCAGGCGACGCGCGTCGGGGCTCAGATGGTCCTGGAGGGGTTGCTCGTCGCACCGACCCGTGACGACCTCGTCCGGCTGCCCGCGACCACCCCCGCGCAGCGCAAGGCCGCGCGTCGCGCGGCAGAACGCTGGCGCGCCCGGGGAGCCGCTGCGGCGCCGGGCACCGAGTCGCATCGATGGCGGCGCGAGGGGCTCGCGCTCTGGCGGCAGGCCGTGAGCGGCCTGCTCGGACC
>JAEZZV010000335.1 GCA_023418375.1 Actinomycetes bacterium
TCCTCAGGGCGCGCGCAGGGCGCCGTCCTCGTGCGCCGCGAACGCCTCCCGCAGCCGCGCACGCGCCCGGGACAACGCGGCGTCGGCACCGCCCCGGGAGATGCCGAGCACCTCCGCGAGGCCCGCCCCGTCCAGGCCCTCCCACGCGTGCAGGACGAGGATCCGGCGGTCGCGAGGCGAGAGCGCGGCCAGCACCGTGCGCACGGCGTCGTCGGCCAGCGCCAGGTCCGAGGGGTCGTCGTCGAGCGCCTCGTCGGCGATCTCGGCGACCGGCACGGGCCGGCCCTTGCGCCGGTGGTTGGCCAGGACGAACCCGGCCGTGCGGTACAGCCACGGCAGCTCGGCACCCTCGGGCACGTCGTCGCGGCGCCGCCACGCGGTCGCGAACACGTCGGCGGTGAGGTCCTGGGCGTCGTCGCCCGCGCCGCGACGCAGGAAGTACCGCAGGACGGGCGTCGCGTGCGCGCGGAACAGCGCGTCGAACCAGGCGTCGTCGCGCACGAAGGCTCCTTCCGGCCCGCTCACCCGGCCAGTATGTGTGGCCCGCCGCCGCGACCATGCCGGGACACACCCCTTCGTTGCGCGAGCGTGACCTGATCCGGCGGTGGGCCCCTCGGTGGCCCCTCGGCGCGCCGATCCCGGCAGGCCGACCTACCGTCGTCGGACAGCCCGACGACAAGGAGACGGCCATGACGACCCACCCCGACCACGAGCACGACCCGGCCGACGACGCGGGCACCGACGCCGAGACGACCCCCACCCAGCCCGACGCGCTGACGGGCGCGGCGCCCGGGGCCGACGCGATCGCCGCCGCAGACCCCGACCGCGAGGGCGACGAGGCCGACCCGTACGAGCTGCGCTCCGGCATCGAGACCTCGCCGTCCGACGCCGACCCGGGAAGCATGCTGAACCGCTGACCGGCCGGTCCCACCCGTGCGGTACGCGGCGGGCTAGGGTCGCGGCGTGAAGCCGTTCGTGCTCCTGGCCACGCGCCCCGAGGACCAGGCGGCCGACGACGAGTACGAGGCGATGCTCCGGTTCGGCGGCCTGACACCGGCGCAGCTGCGCCGCATCCGCCTCGAGGCCGGCCCGATGCCGCCGATCGACCTCGACGAGGTGTCGGGCGTCATCGTCGGCGGGAGCCCCTTCACCACCAGCGACCTCCCCGAGAAGAAGTCGCCCGTCCAGGTCCGCGTCGAGGCCGAGCTCGCCGCGCTCGTGCGCGAGGCCGTCGACCGGGACACCCCGTTCCTCGGCGCCTGCTACGGGGTCGGGACGCTCGGCGTCGTCGCCGGCGGCGTGGTGGACGGCACCTACGCGGAGCCCGTCGGGGCCGTCCCGGTGACGCTGACCGACGAGGGTCGCGCCGACCCGGTGTTCGGCGGGCTGCCCGACACGTTCGACGCGTTCGTCGGCCACAAGGAGGCGCTGCGGGTGCCGCCGCCCGGGTCGGTGGTGCTCGCCACCTCGCCGGCCTGCCCCGTGCAGGCGTTCCGGCTCGGCACGAACCTGTACGCCACCCAGTTCCACCCCGAGCTCGACGTGCCCGGCATCGTCACGCGCATCGACGTGTACCGGCACGCCGGGTACTTCGCGCCGCACGAGGTGGAGGCGCTCACCGCCGAGGTGAGCCGTGCGGACGTCAGCGCGCCCCCGCTCGTCCTGCGCGCGTTCGTCGAGCGCTACGCCCGCTGACGGCCGCCGCCCGGCGGCCCGTCGGGGTGCTCGGGAAGGTCGGCGTCGTCATCCGCGTACGGCGCCCGGAGCAGCGTCAGGGTCGCGTACCCGGCCGCGAGCAGGCCGGCGTCGGAGCCCGGGTGGGTGGCGGTGTCGCGCGCCGGGTCGATCTCGGCGAACGTGACGACGGCCTCGCCCTCCCCGGCCACGTCCACCCGCGCCTGGACGGCGCCGAAGCCGGCCAGGGGCGCCCGCACCACACCGCGGAGCTGCGCCGGCGGCCGGTCGGGGACGTTCACGTTGAGGACGTCGCCCGGCTCGCGCGCGAGCACCCAGGGCAGCACGTGCCCCGCCACCAGGCCGGCGGTCGCCCAGTGCTCCGGCCGGGGCGAGGCGAGCGAGACGGCCATCGCCCGGATGCCGTGCGTCGCCGCCGCGAACGCCGCCCCCACCGTGCCCGAGTGGATGACCGCGTGCCCGGTGTTCGCACCGCGGTTGACCCCGGAGAGCACGAGGTCGGGCCGGCCGGTGAACCCGTGCTGGGCGGCGAGGAAGCCGATCAGGCCGGGGGCGGCGTGCACCGCGAAGGACCGCACGCCCGCGGGCAGCCCCGGGGCCGGGCGCTCCTCGTAGCGCAGGCGCCCGTCGGCGTCGGCGCCGAGCAGCGACGCGCTCGCACCGGAGTGCTCGGTCGCGGGCGCCGCGACCACCACCTCGAACCCGGCCTCGACGGCGAGACGGGCCAGCACGGCCAGTCCAGGCGAGTCGATGCCGTCGTCGTTCGTCACGAGGGCGCGCACCCCTCGACGCTACCGACCGTGGCCCTGACCCGCCCCTGGGGCCCGGGCGGGCAGGACCAGGGTGGACCCCGGGGTGACCCCCGATGCCCGGGGAGGGCGGCGGCGGGATGCTCATGGTCGACATCCCGTGCCAACCCGTACCAGCAAGGACCGAGGACCCCATGACCCGCGCCCGCCGTACCGCCACCGCCGCCGCCGTCGCCCTCCTGGGTGTCGCGGCCCTGACCGCCTGCGAGGGCTCGATCGTCGTCGGCGACGGCGACGCCGGACCGCGCGAGACGATCTCCCAGGACCTGACGCCGGTGACGACGGTCGACATCGGGACGTCCGGCACGATGCACGTGGTCGTCGGCGACTCGCCGAGCCTGACCATCACCGCGGGGCAGGAGGTGATCGACGAGATCACCGCCGTCGTACACGGCGACACCCTCGCGATCGACCTGCCGGGCACGTGGATCAACACCGGCCGGATCGACTACGAGCTCGTCATGCCGGCGCTGGCCACCGTGGTCGTGCGCGGCTCGGCCGACGTGACCGGCGAGATCGCCCCCGGCGACGCGGCGACCGTCTCGATCGACGGCTCGGGCGACGTGGACGTCACCGGCGCGGGCCGCGCGACCGACGTCACGGTCGACATCCAGGGCTCCGGCGACGTCCGGCTCGGCGACCTGGACGCCGAGGCGGTGGCCGTCGCCATCGACGGCTCGGGCGACGTCGTCCTCGGCGGCACGACCGCCGCCCTCGGGGTGCGCATCCCGGGCTCCGGCACGGTGGACGCCGCCGACCTGCTCGCCGCGGACGTCTCCGTCGAGATCGACGGCTCGGGCGAGGCGCAGGTGCACGCCGAGCGGACGCTCGACGTCTCGATCCAGGGCTCGGGCGACGTGCGCTACACGGGCGACCCGGAGGTCTCGGAGGACATCGACGGCTCCGGGGACGTCGGCCGCGCCTGATCGGACCACGACACCGCAGGTCGGCGTGGCCCGGCACTTCACCCGGAACTTCACCCGGGTCTATGGTGCGGCCACGCCGTCCTGCCGCTGAGGCCCCCGCTCGCGGGCAGGCAGCCGATCGAAGGTCGCCTGACTGTCCAACCGGGAGAGTGCCTCATGCCACGAACCAGACAGCTCCGCCTCGTCGCCGCCGTGGGGGCCGCCGCACTGGCGGTACCGCTGAGCATGGGGGCCGCGTTCGCCGCGCCCCCGGACGACGACGGCCCGGCCGTCCCGACCTCCCCCTCGCCGGAGCTGGCCGGCGAGCTGCCGACGCCCGGTGACACCGACCTTCCGCGCGAGGACCGCGCCACGGACCGCGTCAGCAGCGCCCTGCGCGCCGCGGAGGGCGTCGTCACCGCGTTCGTCGAGCTCGAGGCGCCGTCCGGCGTCGAGACCGCCGAGGCCGGCGGCGACGCGGCCGACGTGACGGCCGCCGTCGCCGAGGTCGAGGAGGTCGCGGCGGACGTGGTCCCGGCGGACGCCGGCGAGACGGCCGACGCCGAGACGCCGGCGAAGCTGGCCGTGACCGCGAACGTGGTGTCCGGCGTCGTCGTGACCGGTGACGCCGAGGAGATTGCGGCACTGGCCGCGGACCCGGCCGTCACCGGCATCCACCTGGTCGTGCCCAAGACCGTCGACAACAAGGGCACCGACGTCTTCACGCGCGCGGTCGAGGCCTGGACCTCGGCCGGGGCGACGGGCGAGGGCGTGACGATCGGCGTCATCGACACCGGCGTCGACTACACGCACGCGACGTTCGGCGGGCCAGGCACGACCGAGGCGTACGCGCAGGCGTACGGCGCCGACGGCACCGGCCCGGTCCCGGCCGGGCTGTTCGACGAGACCAAGTTCCTCGGTGGCTACGACTTCGCCGGCCCGCTGTACGACGCGGGTGGCACCACCCCCGAGCAGCTCGTCCCGCAGCCGGACGAGAACCCGATCGACGCCCCGCACACCGCGGGCGGCGGGCACGGCTCGCACGTGGCCGGCACGGCCGCGGGCTTCGGCATCACGGCCGACGGCGCGACCTTCCGCGGCGACTACGCCTCCCTCACCGACATCAGCGACTGGCACGTCGGCCCGGGCACCGCGCCCGAGGCCGGCGTCTACGCGCTCAAGGTGTTCGGCGACGTCGGCGGCAGCACCGGGCTCGTGGTGCAGGCGCTCGACTGGGCCGCCGACCCGAACGGCGACGGCGACTTCTCCGACCACCTCGACATCGTCAACATGTCTCTCGGCTCGGACCTCAGCCCGGCCGACGACCCGGAGAGCCTCTTCGTCGACCAGCTCACCGCGCTCGGCGTGCTGACCGTCACCTCCTCCGGCAACGGCGGCGACGTGACCGACATGGGTGGCTCGCCGGGCAACGCGGCGACGGCGCTCACCGTCGCCAACTCCGTGGGGTCGACGCAGACGTACGACGCCGTCGAGGTCACCGCCGCGCCCGACGCGTCGCTCGTCGGCAGCTACGCCGCGCAGAACTCCCAGGACTACGCGGGCGGCGAGGACGTCACCGCTCCGGTGACCTACCTCGGCGCGGACGTGAGCGGCTGCACCGTCACGCAGGACGGCGTGCGCACCAACCCGCTCCTGCCGCTCGCCGACCAGATCGCGGGCACGATCGTCTGGCTCTGGTGGAACGACGACGACAGCGCCCGCGCCTGCGGCAGCGCAGACCGGTGGACGAACGCCGAGGAGGCCGGCGCCGCAGGCGTCCTCATCGGCACCGAGCTGACGGTCTTCGTGGCCGGCATCGCGGGCAACGCCGGCATCCCCGGTGCCCAGCTGACCGCGGCGTCCACGGACGCGCTGCTGCCGGCCATCGAGGCCTCGACGCCGGACGCCCCCGTGGTCGTGCACCTCGGGCCGTCGCTGGCGAACACGTACGTGCTCACGGACCCGACCCTCGCCGACACGCTCAACAGCGGGTCCTCGCGCGGCGTGCACGGCTCGCTCGGCGTCGTGAAGCCCGACGTCGCCGCGCCCGGCACGCTCATCAACTCCGCGGCGTCCGGCACGGGCAGCGGCACGGTCACGTACTCCGGCACGTCGATGTCCTCCCCGCACGTGGCGGGCATCGCGGCGCTGGTGGCGCAAGCGCACCCCGACTGGTCGCCGCTGCAGCTCAAGGCCGCGGTGATGAACACGGCGACGCACGACGTGTACAGCCAGCCCGGCCAGACGGGCCCGGTCTTCGGCCCCGAGCGCGTCGGCTCCGGCCGGGTGGACGCGTTCGACGCCGTGAACGCCCAGGCCATCGCGTACGACACCGAGAACCCCGGCCTGGTCTCGGTCACGTTCGGGCTGGTCGACGTCGGCGCCTCGCCCGTGACGCTGACCCGCACGGTGACCGTCGCCAACACGGGCGGCCGCCCGCAGACGTTCGCGACGTCGTTCGACCAGTCGACGACGGCGGGCGGCGCCTCGGTGACCGTGAGCCCGCGGCACGTCACGGTGCGGCCCGGCGCCACGGCGACGGTCAAGGTCACGCTGAAGGTCGACCCGGCCACGCTGCGGCGGGACATCGACCCGACGCAGGCCCAGTACTACCTCGGCGACGTGGCGCGCGAGTTCGTGACGTCCGTCTCGGGCCGGCTCGTCCTCACCCCGAGCAGCGGGCCCGAGCTGCGGGTGCCCGTCCAGGCGGCCCCGCGGCCGGTGAGCGAGCTCACCTCGCCCGCCGTCGCCATGACGCCGGACCAGACGGCGGCGCCGGTCGTCGTCGAGGGCAGGGGCGTGGCCTCCGGCGGGTGGTACTCGCTGATGGCTCCGTTCGGGCTCGTCACGACCAGCCCCGCCCTGGAGGTGGGCGAGGCCGCCACGCCGCCGACGGCCCTGGCCGCCGCGGACGTGCAGCACGTCGGGTTCACCTCGACGGCGCCGCAGCTCGCGGCCGCCGGCGGGGACCCGACGGCGGGCGTGATGGCCCTCGGCATCTCCACCTACGGCGAGTGGGCCACGCTCGGCGGCGTCATCGTCCCGGTGATCGACACCGACGTGGACGGTGACGGCACGTTCGACTTCGAGACGTACGTGTGGAAGTACCAGGACGAGATGGACCTGACCACGGTGGAGACGTACGACCTCGCCACCGGCCGGCTCGCCGACATCTGGACGGCGAACGGCATCGACCTGCCGCTCGACAGCTCGGTGTTCGACAGCAACGTCCTCGTGGTGCCGATGACGCTGGCGAACCTCGGCGTCGACCCCGGCGAGACGCCGACGTTCGCCATCGGGACGTTCTCCCCGTACGAGGGGACGGCGGGCGGGTTCGTCGACATGGTCGAGCCGTTCACCGTCGACGCGTACGACCCGCCGGTGTGGTTCGAGAGCGAGGGCCTCGCGGCGAGCGCGTTCTGGTTCGTCGGCGCCCCCGGGGCGGACGTGACGGTGCACCGCCGCGCGGACGTCACCGACGCCGACCTTCTCGTGCTGCACACCCACAACGACAACGTGGGCACGCCGCGCGCGCAGGTCGTCGACCTCACGGTCGCGGCGCCGAAGGCCGCCTCGCGGATCGACGCGGTCGCCCCGCGGTCCATCCTGCGTGGGCTGCCCGTGCCGGTCTCCGCGGTCATCCGCAGCGACGGCCCCCCGCCGTCGGGCGTGATCGAGGTTCGGGAGGGCGACCGCCTGGTCGGCAGCGCGGACGTCCTCACGGTCGGCCGCACCGGCGTCGCCGTGGCGCTCGTGCGTGGGCTCGCGGCGGGCAGCCACCAGCTCACCGTGACCTACACCGGCAACGACGCCGTCGACGCGTCGTCCGACACGGTGACCGTGCGCGTCACGCCGCCACGCGGTCCGCACCACCGGTGACCTGACCGGATGAGCGACGAGGGCCCGGCTCCACCTGGAGCCGGGCCCTCGTGCGTCGGGCTGCCGCGGCACCCCCGCCCGGTGTTCGTCCGGGGCCGGCCGGGCTCAGACCTGGGTCGCCTCGCGCGCGGCCGCGCGGGAGGCGCGCACGCGCGTCGTGATCACGTGCACGACCCAGGCCAGGACGAAGGCCGCAGCGAAGAGCAGGGCCGCCGCGACCGGGTTCTCCATGAGGGTCGGGTTGGCGACCATGACCCCCGCGAGCGCGAGCATCGTGACGCCTGCGAAGAGCTTGAGCAGCTCGCCGTGCTTCTCCTGCATCTTGGTCGCCTTCATGGTGAAGACGGCGATGCCGAACACGATCATCTCGTCCAGCAGGAACGGGACCATGTAGGCCACGAAGAGCAGGGCCGACTCCGCGAACCCGACCCCGTTCGCCTTGAGCAGGCCCGTCCACAGCACCGGGAAGCCGGCCGTGCACGGGGTCTCGATGAGCGACACCGCGACGCCCAGCGCCGCGGTCGCGAGCAGCGCGGGCACCAGACGCTCGTGGCCGGCCGCCGCGCGCATGCGCTTGTAGATGCCGGGCTTGGCGGAGTCCGGGATGGTGAACGACAGGCCCTTCTTGAACGCGAAGTAGTCCTTGACGCTCACCAGGCCGAAGACGCCCGCGGCGATCGCCACGACGACCTGGATCGTCCCGAGGAAGCCGACCACGGTCAGCGCCGAGTAGATGCCGGCCATGTAGAGCGCGTACATCGCAGCGGTGACGACGAGGAACGTCGAGCCGATCGCGAGCACGCGGCGCCGCGAGGCGGTCCGCACGACGATCGTCAGCAGCACGGAGATGACCCACAGCGAGCAGGGGTTGACGCCGTCGACGAAGCCGATGATGAGCGTGGAGACCAGCAGGTTCTGGTCGTCGAGCGCCACGGTCCCGACGAGCGGGACGTCGATCTCGGCGCCGGTGTCGCTCTCGTCGTCGCACGACAGGCCCCCGGAGTCGTCGGAGGGGTCGCAGGTACCGGTGCCGGGCTGGCCGTACACCCCTGGCGAGACCTCCTGGCCCTCGGAGACGAGCTGGATGGCCTCGGCGATGTCGTCGCCGATCGAGTCCGTGTACCCGATCCAGACGCGTCCGCCGATGATCGTCGTCGGCACGGCACCGGCCTCGAAGCCCAGCTCGTCGGCCGTCCGCTCGAACAGCTCGCGGTTGTCGCCGTCGTGCCAGACCTCGTACTCGGTGCGCTCCAGGTCGTAGACCTGCTCGAGGTCGTCGAGCCATGCCCGTTCCGACTCGCACTTGGGGCACTCGCGGCCCCAGAAGAGTGTGATCTCGACGGTCTCGTCGCCGGGCTCCGCGACGGCCGCGCCCACCCCGCCGGCGGCGAGCGCGGCGGCGGCGGGGAGCAGGACGGCGGCCAGGCCACCGAGGACGGCGAGCAGCGCGCGGCTCAGGCGGCGCGCGGGCCCGCGCGGACGGGTCGGCGCGGCAGCGGCGTCGGCCATGGGCGGACCTCCTGGTGTCGGCGGGCCGAGGGGCCCGACGCCACATTCTCGGCAGTCGGGGCGCTGGCCACGGTGGGAACTACGTCCCCCGCCCCGGCCGACGCGGGGTCAGTACTCGTCGAGGTCGATCTCGAACCAGACGGTCTTGCCGTCCGCCGGGTGCGGCTCGACCCCCCACCGGTTGGACATCGCCTCCACGATCGCCATGCCGCGCCCGGCCGGGGCGGCGGGCTCGGGGTGCAGGACGACCGGGCGCTGCGGGAGGCTGTCGCGCACGGAGACGCGGATCAGGGAGTCCGTGCACTCCAGCGCCACGCGGATGGGCCCGTCACCCGAGCCGTGCAGGACGGCGTTGGCCAGGAGCTCGCTTGCGAGGAGCTCGACGATCTGGTTGGCCATGCCCGTGACGCCCTGCTCCGCCGCGACCCGCACCACCCAGTGGCGACCGACGCCGACCGAGCGGCGCTGCGGCGGCAGCTCGAGCCAGAGGCCCTCGTCCTCGTCGGAGGACGTGACGTCGGGGACCGGCCCCACGAGGCGGAGCGAGCGACCCGTGGGCGTCCGGCGGGCGGGCTCACCGCTCATGCCGTCCTCCCCCACGCGCGTGCGTCGTCGACTGCCCCCCTGAGCACCCTCCCAGGGTGCACCGTCCGGGCGCTACCGGCACGCCGGGCCGGGGGTGAACTGCCGCGGGGGTGGGCTGCCGCCCGGCCCCACAGGTCTTCGGCGATCGTGCCGATGGACGGAGGGCGCGGCGGGACGACCGCGGCTCAGCGCGGGTAGGCCGAGATGAGCCGCGGGATGCCCGGGGGGGCCGCCGCGGACAGCTCGAGGTACTTCGCCTCGGCCCGGTGCAGCCGCACGTGCTCGTCGAGGGTCCAGGTGGGCCCGTTGCGCAGGACCGTGCCGCACGAGCACTCGAGCCAGACCGTGCCGTCCGGGTCCCGGCGCAGCGTCCCGACGGTGTAGTGCGCGGACCGTGCCCGGGCCTTCGCGTCACGCAGCGTGGCGCTGACGGGCTCGGCCACCTCGGCGCCCGCCTCCGAGCCCCCCTCGGCACCCGCCTCCGTGCCCACCTCCGTACTCATGGGCTCCAGTGTGGCGCACCCCGCGCCCTCCCCGGTCCCAGCCCGGCCTGCGTCCGCCACCACCTCGGGCTAGGGTGACCGCCTCATGTCGTCGACGCCTGCACGCACCGACCGACGGCCCGTCGTCTTCGTGCACGGGCTGAGCACGTCCTCGGCCATCTGGGCGCACCAGGTGGAGGTCCTCTCGCGCCTGGGCCACGACTGCGTGACCGTCGACCTGCCCGGGCACGGCCACCGCGGCCACGAGCGGTTCACGCTCGAGGGCGCGCTGCGCGCGATCGACGACGCCGTCCGCCGCCTGCCGACGCCGCCCCTGCTCGTCGGGCTCTCGCTCGGCGGCTACACGTCGCTCGCCTACGCGGCGCGCCACGAGGGCGCCGTCGCGGGCGTGTTCCTCTCCGGGTGCTCGACGGAGGTCAAGGGCTGGCCCCTGCGGGGCTATCGGCGCGTCTCACGCGTCATGGCCCGCACGATGCGCAAGGCGACCGACTCCTGGCACGTGGTGACGGACATGCTGACCGCGCTGCACGGCCACTCGTCGCTGGCCGACCTGCGCCGGCTCCCGCACCCGGTGCCCGTGTGGTTCGTGAACGGACGGTGGGACGTGCTGCGGTTCGGCGAGCGGCGGCTCGTCGCGGCCCGTCCGGGCGCGCGGCTCACCGTCGTCAAGGGCGCGGGGCACGACGTGAACACGCACGCGCCGACGGCGTTCACCGCGCTGCTCGTGCGGGCCGCGCGGGAGCTCGCGGTCGACCTGGCCGGGGACGCGACGCCACGGGCCGCGCTCGTCTGACGCCCGATCCCGGCACCCGCCACCATTGGCCCGGCGCCCGCCGGGGCATACCGTCGGAGACATGTGCCGCAACATCGTGCCGCTCCACAACCTCGAGCCCGCCGTGACGCCGGAGGAGGTCCGCGCCGCCGCGTTGCAGTACGTCCGCAAGGTGGCCGGCACCACCAAGCCCTCGCGCGCCAACGCCGAGGCCTTCGAGCGCGCCGTCGACGAGGTCGCGCACGCGACCATGCACCTGCTCGCCGACCTCGTCACGACCGCTCCCCCGCGCGACCGCGAGGCCGAGGCCGCCAAGCGCCGCGCCCGCGGCCAGGCGCGGTACGCCATCGCGGCCGCGCGCGGGGCCACCGCCTAGGGGTGCTCTGAGGCGCCTTAGGGATACCTCAGTCGCACGCCCGCCCGGGATACCGGTCATCTGCCCGATCCGCGTCGGTGCGCCTCAGCACGAGTGTTGAGGCATCGACAAGGAGGCAGCGATGACCATCTGGGGACCCGCGTTCGACGCGGAGATCGAGTACCGCCGGCAGGCACTGTCGGCAGCGGCCGTCGGACGGCGCAGCGCACGACGCCGCGGCTGGCGCGGCCGACGCGCGTCGTCGACCGGCGCGAGCGCGTCCGGGC
>JAEZZV010000075.1 GCA_023418375.1 Actinomycetes bacterium
GGCGGGCGGGGCGCCCACCGGTGCGGCCGCCGGGACGCCGCTCGCCACGGCTCGCTCCACCCTGTCCAGGCGCGCGCCCAGGCCGGACACGCCGTCGTCGGCGCCCGGCAGGAGCAGGCGGGCGACCAGCAGCTCGAGGTGCAGGCGCGGAGAGGTCGCTCCGGTCATCTCGGTGAGCGCGCCGTTGACCAGGTCCGCCGAGCGCGACAGCTCGTAGGCGCCCAGCGTCTGCGCCTGCGCCCGCATGCGCTCGACCTGGTCGGCCGGCAGCGTCGCGAGCACGGCGGCCGCCGCCTCCCCCGACGCCGCGATGACGATGAGGTCGCGCAGCCGCTCGAGCAGGTCCTCGACGAACCGCCGCGGCTCGTGCCCGGTGGAGATCACGCGGTCGACGACGCGGAACGCGCTTGCCCCGTCGCGCGCGGCGATGGCCTCGACGGCGTCGTCGAGCAGGGTCGCGTGGGTGTAGCCGAGCAGCGCGACGGCGCCCTCGTAGTCGATGCCGTCGGCAGTCGCGCCGGCGACCAGCTGGTCGAGCACGGAGAGCGAGTCGCGGACGGAGCCGCCACCCGCGCGCACCACCAGCGGCAGCACGCCCGGGCCCACCGTGACGCTCTCGGCCTCGCAGATCTGCGCCAGGTACGGCTGCAGGGTGTCCGGCGCGACCAGGCGGAACGGGTAGTGGTGCGTGCGCGAGCGGATGGTGCCGATGACCTTGTCCGGCTCGGTCGTCGCGAACACGAACTTCACGTGCGGCGGCGGCTCCTCGACGATCTTGAGCAGGGCGTTGAAGCCCTGCGTCGTGACCATGTGCGCCTCGTCGAGGATGAAGATCTTGAACCGGTCACGCGCCGGGGCGAAGGCGGCGCGCTCGCGCAGGTCCCGCGCGTCGTCCACGCCGTTGTGGCTGGCCGCGTCGATCTCGACGACGTCCAGCGAGCCCGGCCCGCCGCGGGCCAGCTCCACGCACGAGTCGCACACGCCGCAGGGCTCCGCCGTCGGGCCCTGCGCGCAGTTGAGGCAGCGCGCCAGGATGCGCGCCGACGTCGTCTTGCCGCAGCCGCGCGGGCCCGAGAAGAGGTACGCGTGCGAGACGCGGCCGGTCCGCAGCGCCTGCAGCAGGGGCTCCGTGACGTGCTCCTGACCGATGACCTCGGCGAAGGTGTCGGGCCGGTAGCGCCGGTACAGGGCAGTCGTCACGCCGTCAGGGTAGGCGACGCCGGGGACGCCGGACACGGGCCCCTCCCCAGCCGTCCACGCCACGCGGCGTGCGGACCCTCGGCCCGGCCGCACCCGATGAGTTCGGTGTCCGACGGCGGTCGGCCCGATCAGGAGCACCCCACACGAAGGAGCCAGCCATGCGCCTGACCGTGCACGAGTTCATCAGCCTGGACGGCGTGGTCCAGGGCCCCGGCAGCCCCGAGGAGGACCCGTCGCACGGCTTCACGGCGGGTGGCTGGGCCGTGCCGTTCGTCCAGGGCGAGGAGTTCGGCGACGTCGTGACCGGGTGGTTCGCGCGCGCGGGGGCCGTGCTCTTCGGTCGCACGACGTTCGAGCTCATGCGCGCCTTCTGGCCGGACGTGACCGCCGACGACGACCCCGCCGCCCACGCCCTCAACACCCTGCCGAAGTACGTCGTCTCGAACACCCTGTCCGACGCCGGGTGGGAACCCACCACGATCCTGCGCGGCGACCCGGTCGAGTCGGTCGCGCGCCTCAAGGACGAGCTCGGTGACGGCCCCGGGGAGCTCCAGGTGCACGGCTGCGCGCGTCTCGCGTCGACCCTGCACGCGGCCGGCCTGGTCGACGAGTACCGCCTCTTCACGTTCCCGGTCACCGTCGGCGCGGGCAAGCGGCTCTTCACGCCCGACGCCTCGCCCACCGGCTTCCGCGTCCTGGAGACCCGCGCGACGTCGACCGGCGGCGTCTACGCGGCGCTCGAGCCGACGGCCTTCCGCCGCGGCGACATCACGGTCGAGGACGGCCGCGAGGTCACCTCGATCGTCGCCTGACGCCTGCGGCGCTGGGGCGGCGCTCAGCCCAGCGCGTCGACGACGACGGCCGTCGCGCGGGACACGGCCTCGTCCACAGGCTCCGCGTCGGGCGCGTCCCGCGAGGTCAGGACGGCGAGGACGACCGGCTCACCGCCCGGCGGCCAGACCACGGCGATGTCGTTGCGGGTGCCATGGCTGCCCTGGCCGCTCTTGTCGGCGACCACCCAGCCCTCCGGGACGCCCGCGCGGACCAGCGCCGTCCCGGTCGTCGACCCGGTCATCCAGCCGACGAGCAGCTCGCGGTCGGCGTCGTCGAGCGCGTCACCCACGACGTACGCGTGCAGGTCGGCGGCGAGGGCGCGCGGGGTGCTGGTGTCCTGCGGGTCGTCGGGCGACCAGTCGTTGAGCTCCGGCTCGATCCGGACCGGCTGCGTGACGTCGTCGCCCAGCGCGCGCAGCGCCTCGGCGAAGCCCCCCGGTCCGCCCAGCCGCGCCAGCAGCAGGTTGGCGGCCGTGTTGTCGCTCTCCTGGACCGCCGCGCGCAGCAGCTCGGCCAGGGGCAGGCCCGCGCCCGCGTGCGCCTGCGTCACCGGGGAGTGCGTGACGACGTCGGCCGCCGCGTAGGGCACCACCTCCGCCAGGTCCGCCTCGCCCGCAGCCGCGAGCACCGCACCGGCGGCGAGCGCCTTGAACGTCGAGGCGTAGGCGAAGCGCTCGTCGGCGCGGTGCTCGACGGTCCGGCCGGTGGCCGTGTCCAGCGCGAACACGCCGATCCGGACGCCGAGCTCGGCCTCCAGCGCCGCCAGGTCGGCCGAGACGTCTGCAGGCGTCGGCTCGGGCGTCGGCTCGGGCGTCGCCGTGGCGCTGGGTACCGCCGACGCGGTCCGGGTGGCCTCGGCAGCGGGCGCGTCGCCGTCGGTCCCACAGCCGGCGAGCGCGAGCACCGCACCCAGGACGACGGCGGTCAGGACACGGCTCGGCGAGGAGGTCACCCGCGCGACGCTAGCGACGCCCCCGCCCGACGTCCGCCGCTCGCCCCGGCCTCCACCGACCCTGCACAACCGCTCGACGGCCCCCGCTTGACCCTCGCACGGTGTCAGAGTGTGCGCTGATGGACATGCCACCCGCGGGAGAGCGACTGCTGACGATCGGCGAGTTCTCGCGCCTGTCGCAGCTGAGCATCCGCATGCTCCGGTACTACGACGAGCACGGCGTGCTGCCGCCGGCGCACACCGACCCACGTTCCGGCTACCGCTCCTACGCGCCCGCGCAGCTCGCGACGGCGCGGCAGGTGCGACGGCTGCGCGACGTCGGGCTCGGGGTCGCCGAGCTGGCCGCGTGCGTCCCGCTGCTCGACGAGCCCGGGGCCATGCGGCGCGTGCTCGAGCGGCACCGGACCCGGCTCATCGCCGAGGCCGCAGCGGCCAGCGCCCGCATCCAGGAGGTGGACGACCTGATCACCGGTCTGGAGGAACCACTCATGTCCGTCACCGTCACCCACCGCACCGACCCGGCGCGCACCGTCGCGTCCCTGCGCGGCGTCATCCCCACCTACGCCGACGAGGCGCGGCTCTGGGAGCGCCTCATGCCCGCCCTGTTCCAGGCGGGCGCCCAGCTCGCGCCCGACGCGCGGGCGGTCGCCGTCTTCCACGACGAGGACTACCGGGAGACCGACTGCGACGTCGAGGTGCGGCTCGAGGTCGCGGCGCCCTTCACCGCCCCGCCCGGCGCCGATGGCGTCCGGTGCGTCGACCTGCCCGCGCAGGACGTCGCCGTCGGCGTGCTGCACGGCGGGTACGAGCGCGTCGGCGAGGTCATGGAGGCCGTCGGCCGCTGGGTGCCCGAGCACGGCTACCGGTTCGCCGGGCCGATGTTCAACGTGTACCTCGTCTCGCCGCACGAGGACCCCGAGCCCGCGCACTGGGTGACCGAGGTCTGCATCCCGGTCGCGCCGGCGGGAGCGTGATCCCGGACGGTGCGGCCGCCGACAGGGCGGCGGCCGGCAACGACCTGCGCCGCGCCCACCCACAGCTCTGGCGCGCGCCCGACACCCCCGAGCGGATCACCGCTCCCCCGGTGGCGTGCCTGGCGGTCGACGGGGCCGGCGCACCGGGTGGGGAGGCGTACGCGGCCGCCGTCGGGACGCTGTTCGCGGTGTCCTACGGCCTGCGGTTCGCGGTGAAGGCCGCGGGCGGCGAGCCGTGGACCGTCATGCCGCTCGAGGGCCTGTGGTGGGCCGACGACATGACCGACTTCCTGACCGGTGACCGGGCCCGCTGGCGCTGGACGATGCTCGTCGCCCAGCCGCCCGCGGTCACCGACGCGCTCGTCGCCGACGCCCTCGCGGCGGCCGTGCGGAAGGGGAAGGCCCCCGCGGCGAACCGGCTGCGGTTCGACGCGCTCGAGGAGGGGGACGCCGTCCAGGTCATGCACCACGGCCCCTACTCCGCCGAGGGGCCGACGGTCGCCGCCTTGCACGCGTGGATCTCGGGAGCCGGGCTCGCGCTCCGCGGCACGCACCACGAGGTCTACCTGTCGGACCCGAACCGCGTCGCCCCCGAGCGGATGCGCACGATCATCCGTCAGCCGGTCGCGGCCCCGACGCCCTGAGGACTGTGCGGAGGGTGTGCCGCCCCTGGTGCGCACGCCCTCCGCCGTCCGGCGACGGGCAGGCTCAGCGCAGAGCGAGGGCGACGGCCAGCGCGCCGACGACGCCGTGGCCCGCCAGCGTGAGGGCGCTCCGCGTGCGCGGGCCGACGCGCGCCCCGAGGG
>JAEZZV010000082.1 GCA_023418375.1 Actinomycetes bacterium
GGCGGGCGGGCGCGCGCGGGCGGCCCGGCCCCGTGGTTCCCCGTCAGGTGGGAACGTCTGTCAGCGCTCGGCCTGGAACATCCACAGGTGCTTCTCGAGCGCGGCCGTGATGCCGATCAGCAGGTCCTGGCTGATCACGTCGTGCTTCTCCGTCTCGCCGATCGCTTCTCGCAGGCGGCCGATGGTCGTGCCGAGGGCCGCGACGAAGTAGTCGACGACGTCGGTGTCCTGCGCCCAGCCGGTCGGGTGCTCGGGCAGCGCGGACTCGGCCGCGACCGTCTTCGCGCGGCCGTCGGGCGTGACGCCGATGGTGACGGCGCGCTCGGCGACGTCGTCGGCGTGGATGCGGACGGCGTCGACGACCTCGTCGAGCTGCAGGTGCAGGCTGCGGAAGCCGCGACCGACGAGAGTCCAGTGCGCCTGCTTGCCGACGAGGCTCAGGTCGATGAGGTCCGCGAGCACGCGGTTGAGGGCGGCACCCGTGGCGGCCTTGTCGGCGTCGCCCAGCGGGCTCGTCATCGTGGGTCCGGTCATCGGTCTCCCTCTCTCGTGGGGGTATGGACGGGCATGATCCCTTCCGAGTCTGCCGCCTCCGTCGGCACGGCATCCGGGACTCGTTGCCCAGGTCGCCGTCGGACGCCCGAGATGCCCCCGAGCGGGTGAATTCGCGTGTTCTCCCGGCGGGAGCCGGGTCCTGAACCGAGGTGGATGACCGGACCCCCTCCCCTCCGGGGCCCCGGCACGATCAGGATAGGGACGGACGGAACGATGCCGTCCGTCCGCGTGACCGATGACAGGGGCGGAGATGGTCACTCCCACCGCCGGGGCCCGACCGGGGAGCGGGTCGCTCGCGCCTGTGATCGACCGGATGATCGTCCGCGGGGCGGCGCGCCCGAACTGGATGGCGATCACCGCGATCCTGCTGGTGCTCGCCGTCGTGTGGAGTGTCACGTACCTGGCGGGCGGGTCGCGCACGGCCCTGCCACACCTGTTCTACATCCCGATCATCGCGTCGACCATCCGCTTCCGGTTCCGCGCCGTGATCCCCGCCGGCCTTCTCGCCGGGGCGGTGGCGGGCCCGCTCCTCCCCCACGACACGCAGACCGGCGCGCCGCAGGACGTGAACGACTGGGTGGTGCGCACCGTGATGTTCCTCCTGGTCGGGGCGACGTTCGCGCTGGCCATGCAGGTCCGCGAGCGGGTCGCCGACCACGAGCTCGCCCACGAGGTGCGCGCCGCGGTCTTCGCGGAGTCCGACGCCTACGCGTCGGCGGCCGACGCCGACCCGGAGGTCCTCGCCGTCCTCGACAAGGTCATCGCCGACCGGGCCTTCCACATCGTCTACCAGCCCGTGTACGCCCTCAGCGACGGCAGGCTCGTCGCCGTCGAGGCGCTCACGCGCTTCGACGTGGAGCCGGCGCGGAGCCCCGACGTCTGGTTCCGCGCCGCAGCGACCGTCGGCCGGGGCACCGACCTCGAGATCGCCGCGATCGAGCTGGCCGTCGCGGGCTCGTCCGAGCTCCCGCTGAACGTCCTGCTTGCCGTCAACGTCTCGCCGGCGACGCTGGCCGACCCGCGGCTGCGAGCCATCCTCACGAGCAACCCCGGGCGGATGTTCGGGATCGAGATCACCGAGCACGCCGTCGTCGACGACTACCGGCTCCTCGTCGACGCGGTGGCCGAGCTGCGCGGGCTCGGCGTCGACGTCGCCGTCGACGACGCGGGCGCGGGCTTCGCGAGCCTGCGACACATCGTCCATCTCGCGCCGGACACCATCAAGGTCGACCTGTCGCTCACCCAGGGGATCAGCGGCAGCGCGCTCAAGCGGGCCCTCGCGGCCGCTCTCGTCGAGTTCGCCGGGGCGACCCAGGCGTTCATCGTCGCCGAGGGCGTCGAGGAGGTCGAGGACCTGACCGCCTGGGCGACTCTCGGCGCGACGGCCGTCCAGGGCTACCTCACCGGCCGCCCGGGGAGCATCGACGCCCCGGCGGTCAGCCCCGTCGTCCTCGCCGTGCGCAACGGCGCCCGCCTCCCGTCACAGACGACGACCGAGACCGCCGCACGCACCGAGGCTCCCGCCCAGTGAGCCCCGCAACGGGCGGGCCCGCGGCGGAGGCCGGCGGCCCAACGACCGAGACGGGCTAGCCGAGGAGACCGTCCGTCGCCGGCCCGTCCTGCGGCGCGAGCACGAACCCTGTGCCCTCGGGCGAGGGCACGGCGTCGAGCGCCTGGTCGGCCAGGATCTCCGACGTCGTCGGCTCCACGTAGACGTGCGCCGACCCGGCCTCGATGACCTCGTCCCCGTCCACGGGGGCTGCGACGAGCGAGAGCTCGAACGCGCCGGTCTGCGCGTCGGACTCGGCGATCCGCAGACCACCCTCCTGCGGCAGCCCCGCGCGCGAGGCGATGTCCTGCACAGCCGAGCGGGCGTTGTCGGTCAGGATGAGCATGGTCGGTCCTTCCGTCGACGTCTCGATGCCGTGCACGGCACCGCGAACACTCCACCGTCCCGGCCGCCACGGGGTCCCGCAAACGCTCGCGGCGAGACGGTCCACACCTCGGACGGGCCCTCCTGGACGTGGGCGGGTGCCAGACTGTGGCCACGCCGCACCCCGCCGGCCCCGACAGCCGCAGCACCGAGGGAGTCGTCATGGCCCGCGTGTTCGTCACCGGATCCACCGCCGGCATCGGCCGCGAGACCGCGCGCCAGCTGCTCGGGGCGGGGCACGAGGTCGTCGGGCACGCACGCAGCGCAGAACGTGCCGAGCACGTCCGCGACGTGCTCCCCGGGCTGGCCGACGTGCTCGTCGGCGACCTGTCGTCCCTCGCCCAGACCCGCGCCCTCGCGGCGGCGGCGGCCGAGGCCGGGCCGTTCGACGCCGTCGTGCACAACGCGGGGATCGGCGGCGGGGCGCCCGACAAGGTGCTCACGGCAGACGGGCTCGAGCGGATCTTCCAGGTCGACGCCGTGGCCCCGTACCTGCTCACCGCCCTCATGCCGCGGCCGGGCCGGCTGGTCTACCTGACGTCCGGCCTGCAGGCCGAGGGCTACGCCGAGCCCGACGAGATCGAGTGGGGCTGGGACGGCATGCAGGCGTACGCCGACGCCAAGCTCATCGACGTCATCATCGCGTTCGCCGTGGCGCGCCTGTGGCCGGGCGTGATCGCCAACGCCGTCGACCCCGGCTGGGTGCGCACGCGCCTCGGCGGCCCGAACGCCACCGACGAGCTCGGCCCCGGTGCGGACACCCAGGTGTGGCTCGCCACCTCCGACGACGCGGACGCCCTGGTCGGCGGGCGCTTCCTCAAGCACCGCCGGGTGCTCGAGCCCAACCCGCAGGCCCTCGACGTGGACCTGCAGGAGAGGGTGCTCGGCCGGCTCGCGGACGTGACGGGCGTCGTCCTGCCCCGCTGACCAGGCCGCGGGCGCGCGCCCCGCCTGCGTTCGACGTGCGCGACGCTCTCCCGGGCTCTACCTTCCAAAATCAGGGCCGGTGATCCCCACGGCCCACCGAGGGAAGGGGTATCGCCATGGGTATCGAGGGCATCATCAGCGCCATCGTCGTCGGACTCATCATCGGTGCGCTCGGGCGGCTCTTCGCCCCGGGCCGCCAGCGGATCTCGATCCTGCTGACCATCATCATCGGCATCCTCGCCGCGCTGCTCGGCACCTGGATCGCGCAGAACATCGGCGTGGCGGTGACCGACGGCATCGACTGGATCGAGCTCGTCCTGCAGATCGGGCTCGCCGTCATCGGCGTCATGATCGCGGCCCGCACCATGGGCACGCGGCGTCGCACGGTGCTCTGACACCTGCTCGAACCCGCGGGGAGGGTCCTCACGCCGGCCGTGGAGCCCTCCCCGCGGCGCGTCCGGGCCGTCGCGTGTCCGTGGGCGGGGCGTCCGGGGCGCGTCAGCGGCTGGCGCGCCTCAGCGGCCGGCCCGCACCGCGTCGAGTCGCGCGGCCGCCTGCTCCAGCACCGCCTCGCTCGCCGCATAGACGCCCCGCTCGCGCGGCCAGTGCACGACGACGTCGGTGAAGCCGAGCGCGCGCGCCCGGCCCACGGCCTCCTCGAACACGTCCACGGACTCGAGCGCGAGGCGCGGCGCAGCGTCGACGTTCAGGTACCTGTCGATGGTCGCCGGGTCGCGCCCCGCCTCGCGGGCGACGTCGTCGAACCGCGCGACCAGGTCGCCCAGGCCCGACCACCAGGCGTCCCACTCCTGCGCCGCAGGCCCGTCGCCCGACGGCGGCCCGTACGTCGCCCAGCCCTGACCGTGCCGCGCGGCGACACGCATGGCGCGCGGGCCGTTCGCCGCGACCACGAACGGGACCCGCGGCTGCTGCACGCAGCCCGGGACCATCCGCGCGTCGTGCGCCACGTAGTGCTCGCCCGCGTGCTCGGTGACCGGGTGCGTGAGGAGCTCGTCGAGCACGTCCACGAACTCCGTGAACCGCGCCACCCGCTCGGCGCGCGTCGGCGGCACGCCCAGGACCGCGGCGTCGAACCCCTCGCCGCCTGCGCCGAGACCGAGCAGCAGCCGCCCGCCGCTGATGTCGTCGAGCCCCATCACGTCCTTCGCGAACGGCACGGGGTGCCGGAAGTTCGGGCTCGCCACCCACGTCCCGAGGGCGATGCGCTCGGTGACCGCGGCGGCGGCCGCCAGCAGCGGGACCGTCGCGAACCACGGCTCGTCGACGAGCGAGCGCCAGGCCAGGTGGTCGTACGTCCAGGCGTGGTCGAAGCCGTACTCCTCGGCGCGGCGCCAGCGCTCCCGGGCCACCGGCCAGCGGTCCTGCGGCAGCAGCACGATCCCGATGCGCACGCGTCCTCCGTTCGTCGATCCCTGCACGCTCGTGCCGCCGGTCAGTCCCAGCCCAGCTCGTGGAGGCGCTCGTCGTCGATGCCGAAGTGGTGGGCGATCTCGTGGATCACGGTCACGGCCACCTCCTCGACGACCTCGTCGACCGTGTCGCACACCGCGAGCGTCGGCATGCGGAAGATCGTGATGCGGTCGGGCAGCGAGCCGGCCGCCCACCAGCCGTCGCGCTCCGTCAGCGAGACGCCCTCGTAGAGACCGAGCAGGTCCTGCGGCTCGTCCGCCGGCGGGTGGTCCTCCACCAGCACGACGACGTTGTCCATCTGCTCGGCGAGCTCGGGCGGGATGAGGTCGAGCGCGTCCCGGACCGCGTCCTCGAACTCCGCGCGCGACATCGTGACCACGGGTTCCATTGTGGCGGACGGGTCCGACGCGCGGGTCCCGGCGCCCCGGCACGGGCCCGCCGGGCGGCTCCCGGGGCCTGGCTTGGGGAACCCGCTTTGGAGTTCCGCGCGCCAGCCCGTATGCTTTCCGAGGTCTTCGGCGCGTGGACGTCTGGGCGCCCGGCAGGGCCCCCATCGTCTAGCGGCCTAGGACCCCGCCCTTTCACGGCGGTAGCACGGGTTCGAATCCCGTTGGGGGTACGGACAGCAGGATGCAGGACAGCAGGACAGCAAGGCCCCGTAGCGCAGTCTGGTTAGCGCGCCGCCCTGTCACGGCGGAGGTCGCGGGTTCAAGTCCCGTCGGGGTCGCTCTCGACCGCCCGGTTCGCCGGCTGGTCGGACGGCCACTTAGCTCAGTTGGTAGAGCGTTCGACTGAAAATCGAAAGGTCGGCAGTTCGACCCTGCCAGTGGCCACCTGGATCTTCTGGGCAGACGCCCCGCCTCGCTCGAGGCGGGGCGTTCGTCGTCTTCCGGGGGGGAGAGCGCTGCGGTCGCCGGGAACGGCGCGCCAAGCCGCGCGTCGGAAGCGGCGCGCCAAGCCGCGCGTCGGGCACCCCCTCGCGAGCCCTTTCCTGCTCTGCGCGCTGCCGGCCTTCGCTGTGGGCGAATTGTCCGTTCTGCGGAGGTCTGATACTCTTTGAACACCAGTTCGAAGAGAGAGATGGCAGATGGCGACGACGAGCGCGGACGTGGCGGCGGCACCGCACCGCACGCTGCGGGACGCCGTCGCGAGCCTCGCCAACCTGGCTGCCGACGCGCGCTCCTGGGACGGGTCCCGACGGCGGACGGTCCTGACCGAGGTGGACCGGGCCATCGCCGGTCTCACCGCCGTACGGTCCGAGGTGCTCCTGGCGGAGCGCGACTCGGGCGACTGGCGGGGCTCCGGCGACGCCTCGTTCGCCGCGTGGCGCGGGCGCACCGCCCGCGTGGGCCTGAAGGGCGGCGCCACCGAGGAGAGGCGGGCCGACACCCTGACGGCGATGCCGGAGGTCCGGGAGGCGACCCTCGCGGGCTCGGTGAGCGTCGCGCACGTCGACGTCATCGGCCAGGCGGCGGCTCGTGGCTCCCAGGCGGTGCGCGACACGCTCGGCTCCCCCGAGGGCCAGGCACGCGTGCTCCAGATGGCGCGGCGGCTCGACGCCGGACGGTTCGCGACCGCGCTGGCCCGGCTGGCCGCGAGCGTGGATGCCCAGCACGTCGAGCACACCCATCAGGCGCAGCGTGCGGAGCGGTTCCTTCACCTCGCCGAGACGCCGTCGGGGACGAGGGTCTCCGGCCAGCTCGACTCCATGGCGGGCCACCGCCTCCGGCTCGCGCTCGAGGCCCTGAGCCCGCGTCCGGCCGCCGACGACGACAGGAGCCCCGCGCAACGGGCTGCCGACGCGCTCGAGGCGCTGGCCGAGACCGTTCTCGCGTTGCCCAGCACCGGCTCGGGAGCGGCTGTCCGCCCTCACGTCTCGCTCCTCATGAGCGAGGACACCTGGACCGCCCTGCGCGCTCTGCGCCGCGGCGGCGGTGCGCGGAGGGCGGCCGGGGGCACGCCGCAGGCCGCGGCACGACC
>JAEZZV010000167.1 GCA_023418375.1 Actinomycetes bacterium
ACTCGGCAGGTGTCAGCCAGCCGAGGCCAGAATGTGGACGGTGATCGTTGTAATCGCCGCGCCAGTTTGAAAGCGCTGATCGAGCATGGGTCAGTGACGAGAAGAGGGTTTCATTCAAGAACTCGTCTCGCAGCCGTCCATTGAAGCTTTCGATGAAAGCGTTCTGAATGGGTTTGCCAGGCGCAATGTAGTGCCAATCCACCTTAGTCTTGTCCGTCCATTGCAGGATCGCGTTGCTGGTGAACTCGCTGCCGTTGTCACTGACGATCATTTTCGGTTTGCCGCGCTCCTCGATGATCCGGTCAAGCTCGCGGGCAACGCGCAGACCGGAAAGCGATGTATCGGCGACGAGTGCCAGGCATTCCCTGGTGCAATCGTCGACGACCGTCAGAATCCGGAACCTGCGTCCATCGGTGAGTTGATCCGACACGAAGTCCAGTGACCAACGATCATTGGCTGTCATCGGAACCAGCATCGGTGCTCGTGTGCCGATCGCTCGCTTGCGACCGCCGCGCTTGCGCACCATCAGCTTTTCCTCCCGATAGAGCCGGAAGAGCCTCTTGTGGTTCACAAGGTGCCCCTCGCGTCTGAGTAGGACATGAATGCGTCTGTAGCCAAAGCGGCGGCGTTCATGCGCCAACGCCTTCATTCGCTCGCGAAGGTCATGGTCGTCGATGCGGCTGCTTTCGTAACGAACTGTCATCCGGCAAACACCGATGGCTTTACACGCCCGCCGTTCGCTCATCCGATGTTGGTTCATCAGATGCGCGATAGCGTTCCGCTGGGCTGCGGGCGTCACCACTTCTTTCCCAAAAGGTCTTTCAACGCGGCGTTGTCGAGCATCGCATCCGCCAGAAGCCGCTTCAGTTTCGTGTTCTCGTCCTCCAGCGTCTTCAGCCGCTTGGCCTCAGACATGTCCATCCCGCCGAACTTGGCCTTCCATTTATAGATGCTCGCATCGCTGACACCGTGTTTGCGGCAAAGCTCCGAGACAGGCGTGCCCGCCTCGTGCTCCTTCAGGATGCCAATGATCTGTTCGTCTGTGAAACGGTTGCGCTTCATTCTCTGGTCCTCTCAATGGGCCAGAGCTTACTTCAAAATGGATTATTTCAACGGGGCAAGGTCAGATACGAAGCATTCGTCAATTCCGTACACATCGAAGGGGAAGTTCAAGAAAATGGAATTGCACAAGCCCTAGAGTTCATCAATGAGGTCTTTGATGCATGGAAGTTTTCAAAGCGTTCGAAAAATTTTGTCGCAATTATTTCAACCGATGAAGACAGCACTGTTGTGAAGTTTCATATGAAACGACCGAGTGAATATTGGGTGAGCGATAATATTGAAGGGTATCTTGATGCTGTTCTTATCGCGGAGTCGACGGATGAGGTGTCGGCTTTCTTACGCAAGTAGAAGGCCAAATAGTTAGGTTTCTGAAGAGGTAGAATCAAGGTTCGAAGAAGTATGAAGGTTTCGACGTTCAGGCCAGTATTGACCTGACCGGTAAGGAACAGCAGCCGGATCAGACATCCCAGCCCAAAAACTCCGCTGAAGGCACTTACCAGCTTGACGACACCCGTCAGGAAGTGCGCGCCACCGTCGGGCCGGGTGAAATCATCATCCGCAACAAGGACAAACAGGCAGAGCTGGAAAACAGCGGCCAGACGGAGGACCTTGCAAGCCTCAACCGTGATCCCGACAAAGCCTATGAGATCACCAAGGATAAGCACGTGGAGATCGAATATTATCTGTCCGACACGTCGGTAAAACAGGCGTTCCAGGCTGGAAAAACAATTGCCGAAACCTTTGGCGATGTTCTGGACCAGATGGTGAAGGACGGTAAAAGAACGCCAGAACAAGCCGCGCTGTCCAAAGAGATGTTTCCATTCCTGGATGATCCGAATGTTCGGGCTGCCTTGGCGCAATGTGCCCAGCAACATGGCGCTGTTGATTTCAGTATTTTCAGCTGGATCGTGCCCTCAGCTCACGCGCAGTCAGGTTGTCCAATTCCTGTAAATGGGCAGATCAAGTATTTCTCGCCTTTGCAGGCAGGAACCTGTCTAGCAGACTATGACCAGATGACCGGTGTCGTGCGGGGAGTGATTGGAGCAACCGGAACCACAATTGCGGGGCTCGCTGGTGCGTTTCTTCTGGCATCGACCACGGCTGCAGGAACGGACATCCATCAGAAGTTCACTGCCGGGGACGGAAGCACCGTCCTTATTACTGGCAAGGGCGACCAGCCGTTCCGGCAGATTCTCGTCACCTACCCAGATGGCACGACGGCAAATCTGACGATTGAGACCTATGATGACGGCGGTGCTGTTCGCCTTACCAGTGGTATGAACGGCACGCTGCCGATGACACCGAGCCAGCTGAAAGACATGGGATATGTCCTCACCAACGCAGGTTTGCCAAATGTGGTGATGAGTTCGAATGGTAATGGAGACCACCAGTATTTCCCAAAGCCAAAGACGGAGGAAATCACTGGCTTTCCAGGATTAAGAGAAGTTAAAGGTACTGGCGGGCGAGCAAGATGGATTGATGAAAAAGGTAAAATATACGATTGGGACCGCCAACATGGTAAACTCGAAGTTTATGATAAAACTGGAAAAAAACACTTGGGTGAATTTGATCCAAAAACTGGTGAGCAGACAAAACCCGGTGATCCGGGCCGCAGCATTAAAAAGTAGGTATTTGTCATGAAGATCACGCGATACGTCGGCGTATTCGAAAGACACGGAGATCGATTTCTTGTCGAAAAAATTGTATTGCCGGAAAGTTCTTTAGACGATTTGAAGGTGATTTTTGTCCCTGCGGATGATGATCCCCTCATGTATGACTATTACGATGTCGATGAAATCGCTGCAGCTAAATTGCATCGGATATTTGGTATCGATATTAATCTCAATAAGTTCGATTACGCGGTTGGTGCGGAGAGTTCAACTGCAGAGGATTGATTTCTGATTATTGTTTTTCTATGCAAAGTGTTTCGATCAAGGCTCGCGTCTTTATTGATGGCTCGAAATATGTAGATCAAATATGGACATGATACTGAACTGGACTGCGGCGATATCCGTGATTGGTTGGAGCCGCGTGCCGTGCTCAATGCATAAACGCACGCATGGCCATTTAGGAGAGTTTGATCCGAAGACGGGTGAGCAAACAAAACCGCCAAAGCCTGGAAGAACCACGAAGACTTGAGGCGAGCAGAATGGCGATTTGTTTGGTGATTGATTTGTTTCATCGGGACCGCGATGAGCTAG
>JAEZZV010000169.1 GCA_023418375.1 Actinomycetes bacterium
CTGCGCGCCACCCGCGCCGACCTGGACGCGGTGGTCGAGGCCCTCGAGCAGGTCGCCGGGTCGCAGGACCCGCACGCCCTGCCCGGCGGCGCCCTCGGCACCCTCGCCGCGGCGGTGGCCGCCGGCAACGCAGGTGTCGCGCGCATCCCCGGCAAGCACGGCGGCGCGCGGCGCGCCTACGACGTGGTCACGGTCCTCGTGCCCGACCGTCCCGGCGAGCTGGCGCGGCTGCTCGCCGATGTCGGTGCGGCCGGCATCAACCTCGAGGAGCTCGCGCTCGAGCACGCGCCGCGCCAGCCCGTCGGCCTCGCGTCGATCTCCGTGCTGCCCGGCCTGGGCACGACGCTCGAGGGCGAGCTGACCGCGCGCGGGTGGAAGGTGGCGGGATGACCGGGGAGGTGCGCGGCGTCGTCGTCGCGGTGGACGGGCCGTCCGGCTCGGGCAAGTCGAGCGTGTGCCGCGCGGCAGCGGGGAGGCTCGGGCTCGCCTACCTCGACACCGGCGCCATGTACCGGGCGGCGACGTGGTGGTGCCTCGACCGGGGCGTGGACCTGGCCGACCGGCCCGCGGTGACGGCGGCCGTGCGGGCGATGGACCTGCGGATGGGCATGGACCCGGCGGCGCCGGGCGTGCGTGTCGGGGGGACGGACGTGGCGGCGGCGATCCGAGAGCCGGCGATCTCCGGGGTCGTGAGCATGCTGTCGACGAACCTCGACGTCCGGGCCGAGCTCGGGGCCCGGCAGCGCACCCTGATCGCGGCGGAACGGACGGGCGGCACGTCGTCGGGTCGGGGCGTCGTCGCGGAGGGCCGCGACATCACGACCGTGGTCGCGCCCGACGCCGACGTCCGGGTGCTGCTCACGGCGAGTGAGGAGGCACGGCTCGCGCGTCGGGCGCTGGAGGTGCACGGCTCGGCCGACGCCGTGGCCGTGGCGGCGACGCGCGCGCACGTGGTCGGCCGGGACGCGAAGGACGCGACGGTGGTCGAGTTCCGGACCGCGGCGGACGGTGTCGTGCTGCTCGACTCGAGCTCGCTGACGTTCGACGAGACCGTCGAGGCGCTGCTCGCGCTGGTGCGCGGCGCGGCCCGGGCGGAGGAGCGGTGAGCCGCGACGGCGCCGCCGGCACCCCCAAGGTGCCCGGGCGGATCGGGCCCGGCTGGGGCCGCTGGCTCGGCCGGTTCTTCGCGCGGGTGATCTGGAACACGCGGATCGTCGGCAAGGAACGCGTGCCGCGGACAGGTGCCGTGATCGTCGCGGCGAACCACTCGGGGTGGGCGGACGGTCCCTTGATGATCGGCTGCACCCCCCGCGGGACCCACATCCTCATCAAGATCGAGATGTTCCGCTCGGCGATCGGTTGGATCTTCCGCCTCTCCGGGCAGATCCCGGTGGACCGCGGCAACGGGCGGCCCGCCCTGGCCACGGCCCTGAGAGTGCTCGAGCGCGGGGGAGTGGTCGGGATCTTCCCCGAGGGCTCGCGCGGCCGGGGCGACGGTTCGAGCGCTCGGGCGGGAGTTGCCTGGCTCGCCGTCCACTCCGGGGCGCCGGTGGTGCCGGTCGCGATGCTCGGCACCCGGCGCACGGGGGAGAGCACCGGGAAGGTCCCGGGTCTGCGACGTCGGCTGCACGTGGAGTACGGCGAGCCCGTGGTCGTGACCGGAATCGAGGGGCTGCCCAAGCGTGAGGCGGTCGCAGTCGCGCAGGCGCAGCTGCAGCGCGCTCTGGCCGAGCACGTGAAGGCCGCGGAGGAGCGGACCGGGCTCTGGCTGCCCACCGACCACCCGCGCGACGCTCGCCCCGACGACGGGGCCACCGAGGCTTCGCAGCCCGCCGGCTGACCCAGCCGACGGCGCGGTTCGTCGCGCGGGGCGGCGGCACGGGAGGATAGGGCCATGACCTTCGACCCCACCGCCGACGCCGACGCCCCGACCCCCGGCGACGACGCCCTCGACGAGTTCGACGACGGGCTCGTCGACGACATCCACGTGCCCGGTCTGGCGGAGCCCGAGACGCCCGAGGAGATCGCGCGGGAGCGCGCCCTCCGCGAAGGGCTGGCCGACTACGACCTCGAGGACGACGACGTCGTGCTGCTCGAGGGCGGCGAGGGAGCGACGGGCGAGGCCGGGCCTGCCGGGCCCTGGCCGGTCGTCGCGGTCGTCGGGCGTCCGAACGTCGGCAAGTCCACACTGGTCAACCGCGTCCTGGGCCGGCGGGAGGCGGTCGTGCTCGACACGCCCGGCGTGACCCGGGACCGCGTGACGTATCCCGCCGAGTGGGCGGGCCGCCGGTTCACGCTCGTCGACACGGGCGGCTGGGAGGTCGACGTCGCCGGCCTCGACGCGCGCGTCGCCGAGCAGGCGGAGGTCGCGATCGACCTGGCCGACGTCGTCGTGTTCGTCGTCGACGCCACCGTCGGCGCCACGGCGACCGACGAGCGCGTCGTCAAGCTCCTGCGCCGCGCGGGCAAGCCGGTGGTCCTGGCCGCGAACAAGGTGGACGGGCCGCAGCTGGAGGCGGACGCGGCCGCCCTGTGGAACCTGGGACTCGGTGAGCCGCACCCGATCTCCGCCCTGCACGGCCGCGGCACGGGCGACCTGCTCGACGCGGTGCTCGACGTCATGCCCGACGTCTCCGCGTACGGCCGGGCCGGGGAGGGTGAGGACGGGCCGCGGCGCGTCGCTCTCGTCGGGCGGCCGAACGTCGGCAAGTCGAGCCTCCTGAACTCGCTCGTGGGCGCGCAGCGCGTCGTCGTGGACTCGGTCGCGGGCACGACGCGCGACCCGGTGGACGAGCTCGTGCAGATCGGTGACCGGGAGTGGTGGTTCGTCGACACCGCCGGCATCCGGCGCCGGGTGCACCAGACCTCGGGAGCCGACTTCTACGCGTCGCTGCGCACGCAGGCGGCGATCGAGAAGGCCGAGGTCGCGGTCGTCCTCATCGACTCCAGCGACGTGCTGACCGAGCAGGACACGCGCGTCGTGACGCAGGTCGTCGAGGCCGGGCGCGCACTCGTCATCGCCTACAACAAGTGGGACCTCATGGACGACGACCGGCGTCGCTACCTCGAGCGTGAGATCGAGCGCGATCTGGTCCAGGTCCAGTGGGCGCCGCGTATCAACATCGCCGCGAAGACCGGCTGGCACACGAACCGGCTGCTCGGGGCGCTGGACACGGCGCTGGAGTCCTGGGACACGCGGGTGCCGACCGGTCGCCTCAACGCCTTCCTCGGCGAGCTCGTGGCCGCCCACCCGCACCCGCTGCGGGGCGGCAAGCAGCCGCGCATCCTGTTCGCGACGCAGGCCGACACCCGTCCGCCGCGCTTCGTCATCTTCGCCACGGGTTTCCTCGAGGCGGGGTACCGGCGGTTCATCGAGCGGCGCCTGCGCGAGACGTTCGGCTTCGAGGGCTCGCCGATCCAGGTCTCGGTGCGCGTGCGGGAGAAGCGCAAGAGGTGAACCGCCTGCTGCGGCTCGGGCTGCCCCGCGACCCGTCGGCGACGTCGCACCTCGCGGGTTTCGTCGTGTCGGCGGTGGTCACGGTGTTGCTGACACGCGCGTTCCTCGCGGCCGCGGGCTACCCGACCGTGGGCTCGGGTGGCCTGCACGTGGCGCACGTCCTGTGGGGCGGGCTGCTGATGGCGGTCGCGTTCGTCGTGCTGCTGTCGTTCGCGGGGCCGGTGGCCCGTCCGGTGGGGGCGCTGCTCGGCGGAGTGGGCTTCGGGCTCTTCGTCGACGAGATCGGCAAGTTCGTCACCTCGGACAACGACTACTTCTACGGCCCGACGGCGTCGCTCATCTACGCGGTGGTGGTCACGCTGGTGGTGGTCTCCGAGGCCCTGCACGGCCGCCTGCCGCACGATCGGCGGGAGTACCTGGCCGGCGCGGTCGACCAGGCCGTCGCCGGGGTCGCCGGCGGCCTCACGCCGCGGGCGCGCGCAGAGGCGCGCAGGCTCGTGGACAGGGCCGGCGACATCGCCGGGGCGCGGGAGACCCGGGCGCTCCTGGGAGCCATCGACGACGACCCGCACGAGCTGCCCAACCCCATCAACGCCGTCGGTGCGGCCGTGGTGCGCCTCACCCACCGCCTGGTCGCGGCGCGCTGGGTGCCGTGGATCACCGTGGCCGTCCTGGTCGCGAGCCTGGTGGGCAGTGTCGGGACGGGCCTGGCCGCGTGGTGGGGCGGCGCCGACCAGCCCGGCTGGGTCGTCGTCGGGCTCCTGGTGAGTGCCGCCGGGGCAGCGGCCCTGGCGGCGTGGGGGCTGCTGGTCGTCCGACAGGACCGCCGGGAGGGCTACCTGCGGTTCCGCTGGGCGGTGCTCGTCAGCCTGCTCGTGGTCCAGGTGTTCGTCTTCCGCCTGCGTGAGTGGTCGGCCGTGGCCGGGCTCGCCGTCGAACTGGGGGTCGCCGGCCTCGTCGCCGCCGAGCTCCAGCAGTCCGAACGGGCGGAGGCCGAGCGCCCGACTGGCGGTGCGCGACAGGGCACCGGGAACATCCGCTAGACTCGTCGACGGTTCACCGAGCCGATCGGGATGTGGCGCAGCTTGGTAGCGCACTTGACTGGGGGTCAAGGGGTCGTGGGTTCAAATCCCGCCATCCCGACAGTGAAAGGGCAGGTCAAAGGGCCGTTCCGCTGAGGCGGGACGGCCCTTTGGCTTGCCGGGGAGCCTTGTCGGTCCACTGGGCGGATGCAGGCGTCACGCGCTGGGCCGCCGGCGCTCGTTGGAGGCTGGCAGAAGGACCTGATGGATCGGGACTTCCTGCCGATAGATGGAAGTGAAGGTCGTGCGGGAGGTCGACGACGGCGGTCATGGAGGACGTGCGGAGGCGCGGCGAGGACCGTCGCGAACCTCACACACGCTTCGCCCACCCGTCCCGGGCCGTCGAATCCACCCGATGCGACACTCGAATTGCCCCCCCGCCGTCCAGAGTCAGGCCAGATCCGCGTGACCCTCGTTGACATGCAGGCCCCCGCGCTCGTGCCCGCGACGGCCCCCGTCGCCGTGTCGGACGAGACGCGCGACGCCGCTCCCGCTGACGACCCCACCGCCCTCGGCAACCGCCTCCCGGCGTGGGTGGCGACCGGCGTCGTCATCGCCACTTTGGTGGCCGTGAACGTCGTCCAGCACCTCGTGTGGCAGGCATGGTGGCTGGGGCCGGCCGTGGCCGGCGCCCTTCTCGTGTTCGCGCGGTGGAACGGGCTGACCTGGCACGAGCTCGGCCTCCACCGTCACCGTCACCGGTCCGGGCTGCGATGGGGGCTCGGCGTGATCGCCGTGGTGGCCGTCATCTACCTCATCGGCGTGCTGCTCCCGGTGAGCCGCACCGCGTTCCTGGACGCCCGATACCACTTCGGGGTCGGGAGCGCTCTGTTCGCGGCGTTCGTGACGATCCCGGTGACCACGATCCTGGTGGAGGAGGTCGCGTTCCGCTCGGTGCTCTGGGCCGTCCTCTCGCGGCACGCCACCACGTGGCGGGTGCTGCTCGCGTCGTCGGCCCTGTTCGGCCTGTGGCACATCCTCCCGTCGCGGCACGTCGCCACCGCGAACGACGGCGTCGGCGACGTCCTGCAGGGCGTCGGCGTGGCCGGCGCCGGCGCAGCGGCGCTGGTCATCGTGGGGATCGTCCTGTTCACGACGATCGGCGGGGTGGTGGCCGGTGAGCTGCGACGCCGCAGCGGCAGCGTGATCGCCAGCGCCGGCATGCACTGGGCGACGAACAGCCTCGGCGTGCTGTTCGGCGTCGTCGCCTGGCAGCTCGCGGGCTGACCCCGCGCGTCGGCGCGCGGGGGAAACCCGGCGAGCGCCGTCTAGAATGGGCACGGAGCGCCGGGAAGCCTGGTCGGCATCATGTCGTCGACCCCGAGAGGCCCTCCCGTGGCGAACCCGCCGTCTACCCTGCTGTCCCGCCGGTCCTGGTCGGAGACCCGGCGGATCTCCGAGATCCTCCGCAAGGAGACCGTCGGCGGCGCCTTGCTGCTGGTCGCGACCGTTGCCGCGCTGGTATGGGCGAACTCACCGGTGGCTGACTCCTACGCCGCGCTGCGCGACTTCGAGCTCGGTCCTGAGCCGCTGCACCTGCGACTGTCCCTGGGGGAGTGGGCCGCCGACGGGCTGCTCGCCGTGTTCTTCTTCGTCGTCGGCCTGGAGCTGAAGCGCGAGTTCGTCGCCGGCGACCTGCGCGACCCCAGACGCGCGGCGCTGCCGATCCTGGCGGCCGTGGGCGGGATGGTCGTGCCGGCGCTCGTCTACGTCGTCGTCGCTGCCCGGGCGGGCGGTGACGCACTCAACGGCTGGGCCATCCCGACGGCTACCGACATCGCGTTCGCGCTGGCCGTCCTCGCCGTCGTCGGCACCTCGCTGCCCGCAGCCCTTCGCACGTTCCTGCTCACTCTCGCCGTTGTGGACGACCTGCTCGCCGTCACCGTGATCGCCGTGTTCTACACGGACCGGGTGGAGGTCGGGGCGCTCGTCGGATCGCTCGCCCTCGTGGCGCTCTTCGGCCTGGCCGTGCAGCGCAGGATCCGCGCGGTGTGGCTGCTGCTCCCGTTGGCCTTCGCGGCGTGGGCCTTCATGCACGCGTCGGGCGTCCACGCGACGGTCGCCGGCGTGCTCCTGGGCTTCACCGTCCCGGTGCTCACGCGCGGGCGGGGAGGCGGGGTCGATGACGGACCGGGCCTCGCCGAGCAGTTCGAGCACACCGTCCGCCCGCTGTCCGCAGGCGTGGCCGTCCCGGTGTTCGCCTTCTTCGCGGCCGGTGTCACGGTGGGTGGCCTCGACGGGTTCCGCGCGTCTCTCAGCGACACCGTCGCTCTGGGGATCGTCGCAGGCCTTGTGGTCGGCAAGGGAGTGGGCATCCTCGGGGCGACCTGGCTCGTCGCCCGCCTGACCCGCGCCCGCCTCGACCCCAGTCTGAGCTGGCGCGACGTCCTTGCCGTCGCTGTGCTCGGGGGCATCGGGTTCACCGTCTCGCTCCTCATCGGTGCGCTTGCGTTCGACTCCCCGGCCCGAGCCGAGCACGTGAAGGTCGGCGTCCTCGTGGGGTCGCTGCTCGCGGCGACGATCGCCGGCTTCCTGCTCCGGAGCAGGAACCAGGCGTACCGTCGGCTCGCGGTCAAGGAGTCCGTGGACTCCGACGCCGACGGCGTCCCGGACGCCTTCGACGAGGACCCCACCACGCCCGGCTGAGGCGAAGGGGGTGTGCCACGCTGCAGGCGGTCGAGCGCTGCCTCGCTGAGCGTCCTCACTGCTTTCGGCGACGCTGACCGTCGCGGAGCTTCCGCGCGTCGCGCAGGCGCAGCGGGCGTACCGCCTCCTCGTGGGGCTCGGGACGTGGCTGCCCGTGCTGTCCGTAGGGCTCATCGGCCTCGGGCCTACGTGGCGACGGGCCGTCGCCGTGCGCTGACGGGGGCGGGGCTGCGGGTCGCGGGCGCGATGATCTTCGCGGGTACTGGTCTCCTGGTCGCGCGACGGTCTCCGGGCGACGGCGGCCACCTCCGTCGTCCTGCGTCGCGTCGGGCGGGTGCCGATCGCCGGCCGCCGTCGCGAGGGTGCCGAGGCCAGCGACGGGCACTGCACGGCGCCGCGCCTCACTTCCGGTCGTCACCGGCCGATGTGCACGTCGACCCTGTCGTGGCCTCCCGATCACTGGTGTGATGCACTGTGACCACTCTTCCCCGGAGCACTCCTGCCGCCCAGGGCGTGGACCCGCGCGGGGTCCTCGCCTTCCTCGACGGCCTCGGGTCCGACGGCATCGAGCTGCACAGCCTCATGCTCGTGCGGCACGGCCACGTGGTCGCGGAGGGATGGTGGGCGCCGTACGCCCGCGACCGGCAGCAGCTCGTCTACTCGGTCGCGAAGACGTTCACGGCGACGGCCGTCGCCCTCGCGCTCGGTGACGGGCTCCTCGATCTCGACACGCCCGTGACGTCGTTCTTCCCCGAGAGCCTGCCGCTGAGCCTGGACCCGAAGGTCGAGGAGCTCACGGTGCACCACCTGCTCTCCATGTCGACCGGGCACGACCGGGACACGCTCCCCGTGATGGAGTCCGAGCCCAACGGCGACATGGCGAGGGCGTTCCTGAGCACCCGGCCGCAGACTCCCGTCGGGTCCCGGCACGTCTACAACAACGGGTGCTCGGTGTTGCTCGGCCTCATCGTGGAGCAGGTCACCGGCGAGCCCCTGAAGGAGTACCTGCGGGCCCGCCTGCTCGAACCCCTCGGGATCAGCGAGTTCGCGTGGATCCACCATCCGTCCGGCGAGGTTCGTGGCAGCACGGGCGTGCACACCATCACCGAGAGCCTCGCGGCCCTCGGCGAGCTGTACCTCCGGGACGGCGTCTGGCGGGGCGTGCGGCTGCTCCCGGAGGGCTGGGTGGCCCAGGCGACCCAGACGCACATCGTCCCCACGGACTTCCCCGAGTCCCCGGACTCCTGTGTGGGGTACGGGTATCAGCTGTGGATCAGCCGGCAGGGCTACCGCGCCGACGGAGCCGGGGCCCAGCTCTCGATCGTCCTACCGGAGCAGGACGCCGTGATCGCGACGACGGCCGCCGTGCGCCACTCCCAGACGGTCCTCGACCGCGTCTGGGCGGACCTGCTGCCCGCTCTCGGCGATGCGACGACCCGGCCGGATGCCGCCGCCCAGCGGGAGCTGGAGGGCCGGCTCGCGGACCTGACCCTGCCCGTCGGCCCGGGCCCCTCCTCGGAACGCGCCGGCTGGCACACCAACGGCCTGGTCCTCGTCCAGCGCATCCCCGACGCGAAGGGCTGGTGGTACCCGTCGCTCTTCGACGCCGGGCTCCAGCCGATCGCGGAAGGGTGGGCGTTCTCCTTCCTCGAGGGTGACGAGCCTCTGACCATCGACTGCGGGGACGGCCGCTGGCTCACGTCGGTCCTCGTGCTCCCCGATCGGTCGCGGGTGCCGATCGCGGCCAGCGCGACGGCGTCGGGCGCCACCGCGACGGTGGATGTCGCCTTCCTCGAGACGCCACACGTGCTGCACCTCGACCTCGCGCGTCTCGACCCGGAGGCGCAGGGTCGGCTCGCCGCCCTCGCCACGGCGACGATGAGGTGGAACGTCCCGCCGCTGCACCATCGCTGCCTGGCCGACCTCAGGGCGTGACGGCCGGGCAGGCTAGGCTCCGCCGTCATCCTCGTCGTCGCAGGAGGTGCGCGTGAACGACCGGGGCGACGCCACCGTGCGCCACCTGGATGGTGGCGACCTCGGTTGCGCGCGGTTGCTCGTCCTCCTGCGCGACCTGGTGGCTCAGCTGCCGGACGGCGCCGTCGTCCACCTGACGACGAGCGACCCGGTCGCCCCGATCGACCTCCCGGTGTGGTGCCGGATGACCGGCCATACGTACCTCGGGCCGGTCGCCGGCTCGGCGGTGCCCACCTACGCCGTCCGGGTGGCGGCCGACGCCACAGCGACCGACGCGCGGCACCCGTGGCGGCTCGCCCCCGAGTGACCGCGCGAGGGGGTCGTCCACGGGGTGCGGCCTGCCCGAGCCGGGGTCCGTCGTCGCTGTGGAGGAGCCCGGATACCCCGGTGGTCGAGCGGCTCCGCCTGCAGGGTCACCAGGTGGTGGTCGGGCGGGGTCCAGTGCTGACGCCCGACCGCCCGGCCCCGAGCCGTCCTCACCGCCGACACGCGCCCGGCGGCTCGGGGCCAGCCGTCACGCGCCGGACTGGTTGGATGAGGCGTCCGTGCCCCCTTGGATGACGGAGCGCTTGTGAGTCGGCCGCCGCACCTGCGACCTCGGCTGGTCGCCCTGGTCGGGGTCGGTGGTGCGGTCGGGACGCTCGGGCGGTACGCACTGACGCGGGCCCTGCCGGGAGGCGACGGCTGGCCGGTGGCCACCTTCCTGGCGAACCTCGTGGGCGCCTTCCTGCTCGGGCTGCTGCTCGAGGCCCTGGTGCGCCGCGGGTCGGAGGACGAGACGCGTCGGCGCCTCCGCCTGGCGCTCGGGTCCGGCGTCCTCGGCGGCTTCACGACGTTCAGCTCGCTGGCGATCGAGATCGAGCGTCTCGGCTCGGGTGGCCGTGCACTCCTGGGCGCCACGTACGGCCTGGTGAGCGTCGTGGCGGGGGTCGCCTGCGCCGGTGCGGGGGTCGTGCTCGCCGCCCGCCGCCATGACCGGCGCGCCGCCGGCGCCGGTGCCACGGCAGACGGTGCCGCGGACGACGGCGAGGCAGCCCGATGACCGAGCTCTCCGTGGGCCTCGTCCTGGCGATCGGCCTCGCCGGCGGCCTGGGGGCAGCCACGCGGTTCGTCGTCGACGGCCTGGTCCGGGAGCGATGGACGCACGTCCTGCCGGCCGCGACGCTCCTGGTCAACGTGACGGGCTCGCTCGTCATCGGCCTGCTCACCGGCGCCGCCCGGTGGCACGGGTTGGGCCCGACGTGGCTGGTCGTGACCACCGCGGGGTTCTGCGGCGGCTACACGACCTTCTCGACAGCCATGATCGAGACGGTGCGCCTGATCGAGGCACGCGAGTGGCGCTGGGCCGTGGCGAACGCCCTCGGCGGGCTCGTGCTCTGCGTCGGTGCGGCGGCCGCAGGGATGGCGCTCATGTGGGCGGCTGCCTGAGCGGCACCCGAGGCGGTGCGGACGCGCCCGTCGGGACTAGGGTCGAGACGGAGGTGGGGGCCATGCCGGTTCACGACGTGCCGCAGCCCGGCGTCGAGCGCATGGTCCCCCTGAGCGGGCACCCGCTCGTGGTCGGCGTGATGCCCGGACAGCCGGACCTGGTCCCGCGGACCGCCGCAGCCTGGGCGCGCGGCGCCGGCGTCTCGGCCCTGTACTGCGCGTACGTCGACCCGACGCGCTTCGTCCGCGAGGAGCGCCCCGACGGCACGGTCCGCCACGACGCCGTCGACCCCGACGGTTCCGACGAGGCGTGGCGGGAGCGTCAGCACGTGCTCGTCGCGACGCTGGAGGACGTGCTGGCCGACAGAGGCGTGCCGTGGCAGTTCCGATACCTCGCTGGACGACCCGACCGGGCGTTGACCCACCTGGCGCGGGCGGTCGATGCGGCCGGTTTCGTCGTCGGCGCCCGGGCACCCGGGGCCGGGTCGCGCATGCGGGGTCTCCTGCAGGGCTCGATCGGCCAGCGCCTCGCCCGGCACCAGCACCGGCCCGTGCTGGTCGTGCCGCTGCGCGTCGTCGACTGGGACGCGCGCACGGCGGACACCTGAGCGGCCGTCCGCCCGGTCGGGAAGCAGGGCGCGACCATGTGGTCAGGATTCGAGAAGCGCCGCGTGGCGTGCCCTTCGTAGCCTCGGTACAGACCGGTGAAACGGCACCGTGACCGGCCTCGAGGCCGGCGAGCACCAGGGGAGGCGCGATGACCAGGACCACGACCACCACGACCGGCAGCGCGGAGGCGTTCACAGCGGAGGAGCGCGCCGCGATGAAGGAGCGGGCGCGTGAGGTGAAGGCCGCGCGAGCCGGCGCGAAGGCGGACCCCGAGCAGGACCTGCTGGCCAAGATCGCCGAGCTCCCCGAGCCGGACCGCTCGCTCGCGACCCGGATCCACGAGCTCGTCGCAGAGCACGCGCCGGGGCTCAGGCCTCGCACCTGGTACGGGATGCCGGCCTGGGGCAAGGACGGCAAGGCCACCGTGTTCGTCCAGCCCGCCGCGAAGTTCAAGGCCCGCTACGCGACGCTCGGCTTCAACGACGACGCCGTCATCGACGAGGGCGACATGTGGCCGACGTCGTACGCCGTGACGAACCTGGGCCCGGCCGAGGAGGCACGGATCGTCGAGCTCCTCCGGCGCGTCGCCGGCTGAGCGCCGGGGCCGGCGGCGCGCGCCGCCGGCCCCGGTCACCGTCAGCGCAGGTCGAGCACGAGACCGGGGATGTCGACCGGCTCCTCGATCATCGCGTTGGCCAGCATGAAGTCCTGCGTCGCCGCCATCGCCGCGAGGTCGGCCTCGGTCACCTGGAGGCTGAAGTCGTACATCGCGTACATCTCCCGGACGGCGTCCTCGGACAGCCCGGTCTCGGCCGCCGTCATCGCCACCACCTCGTCCGGGTTCTCGTCCATGTAGGCGAGCACGTCACGGTGCGCCTGGACGAACGTCCGAACGACGTCCGGGTGCTCCTCGGCGAACGCGCGGCTCGTGGCGGTGACGATCGTGGCACCCACCAGGCCCGCGCCGTCGGTCACCTTCGTGAAGCCGTCGGCGAGCATCGCAGCGGCGGCCGGGCCCGCGAGGAGGGCAACGTCGACGCTGCCGCCCGCGAGCGCCGCCTGGGCGTCGGGGATCTTCATGTCGACGAGGGTGACGTCGTCGGCGGTGAGCCCGCCGCTCGCGAGGTAGGCCAGGAGCAGCTCGTGGAGGATCGTGCCCTTCGGACCGGCGATCGTGCGGCCGGCGAGCTCGGCCGGCGTGGTGAGCCCGTCGGCGCCGGTGACCAGCATGAACGCCTCGGGCGACCGGCTGTACATGTCGACGATCGCGATGTCGGCCCCGTTCGCCGCGGAGAGGATCACGGACGTCGCCCCGACCGCGAACAGGAACTGGATGTCGCCGGAGGCGAGGGCCGCCGTCTGCTCCGGACCGGTCGTGAGCTCGGAGTAGGTGACGTCGATCCCGTCGGCGGCGAAGGCACCGGCGAAGGCACCGATCTCCCGCTCGGTGATCGAGGGCACGTTGAGCGGCGCCGTCACGTAGGTCACGGCGACCTCGTCGATGCTCGGCTCGACGGTGGGCTCGGCGGTCGCCGGGCTGGCGGCAGGCACCTGGGCGTCGGCGGCCTCGCCGGCGTCGGCGGTGCAGCCCGCGAGCGTGGCGGCGGCGAGAGCGAGGACGGCGAGGAGCGCCGGCGTCTTCCTGGTCATGGTTCTTCCCTCTGGGTCGTCGAGCGGATCACTCGGGCGAGCGCGTGGTCGGGCTCGCGGGTACGCGGTCCCGGGGCCCGGGTCACGGTGTGGTCGGCGGCGATGCGGCCGCCGTTCAGGACGACCACGCGGTCGCCCAGGTAGAGGGCCTCGTCGAGGCTGTGGGTGACGAGCAGCACGTTCATGCCCGTGGCGCGGCGGACATCGAGCAACAGGTCCTGCATCTCGGCGCGGGTCTGCTCGTCGAGCGCCGCGAAGGGTTCGTCCATGAGCACGAGGGAGGGCCCGTTCGCGAGGGCACGAGCAAGAGCCACCCGGTGCTGCATCCCGCCGGAGAGCTGGTGCGGCAGGGCGTCGCCGAACCCGGTGAGGCCGGTGACGGCGAGCAGCCGCGCGGTGTCGCAGCGCCCGTGCCGCTGCCCCAGGGCGACGTTCTGCGCCGCGGTCAGCCACGGCATGAGGCGTGGCTCCTGGAACACCATGCCGGTGCGGCCGGTCCCGCGGACCCGCACGGTGCCGGCGTCGGGCCGCTCCATCCCCGCGACGAGCCGAAGGAGCGTGGTCTTGCCGCACCCGCTCGGCCCGACGACGACGGTGATGCCGTCGTGCTGGACGAGGTCGAGCCCGGTCAGCACGGGCACCGGCCGGTCGCCGAGCCGGAACGCCTTGTGCAGGCCGTGGATCTCAGCGCCAGCTGTCATCGATCCCCCAGCGGAGGTGGCGTCGGACGGCGCGGGCGAAGAGCCGGTCGGTGGCGAGCCCCACCAGCCCGATGGCGATCACGCCGACGATCACGCGGTCCGGGCGCGACATGTTGCCCGCGTCGACGATGAGGGCGCCGAGCCCGGCGGCCGCCGCGAACATCTCCGCGCCCACGAGGGCCCGCCAGGCGTAGCCGAGGCTGATCCGCATGCCCACCAGGACGTCGGGCAGCGCGTGCGGGAGCCGGATCAGCCAGAACGTGCGGGCGGGCGACAGGTGCAGCGAGGTCCCCACGTCGAGGAGGTCCTGACCGCAGGACCGCAGGCCCTTGGTGATGCTCATGGACATCGGGAAGAACGCCGTCAGCACGATCACGATGAGCTTCGGGCTCTCGCCGATCCCGAACCAGAGGATGAGCAGCGGGATGAGCGCGAGCGGCGGGACGTTCTTGAGGAAGTCCAGCGCCGGGTTGAGGTAGGCGTGTGCCCGCGGGGCGACGAGCGCGAGGACGGCGACGGCGAAGGCGAGCGCGAACGCGAGGGCGAACCCGGCCCCGACACGACCGAGGCTGGTCACCACGTGGCGCCCGAGCTCGCCGGAAGAGGTCATCGCCACGGCGCTCGTCCAGACGCGGTCGGGTGAGGGCAGGACGTAGGCGCTCTTGAGCCGGAGCGCGCACAGGAGCCACCACAGCCCGAGAACGACGCCGCCCGCCACCAGCCCGTGCCGCAGCCCGAGGAACGCGTGCCAGGCGCGCCCCGCGAGGCGGCCGATCGGCCGTGCGGCACCAGGCGTCTCCGTGGGCGCCTCGGCCATGACGTCGCGGCCCAGCGGGTCGGTCCGCGTCGTCGCGGTGGAGGCCGTCATCGCGCGTCCGGAAGCGCGATCTGGTCCAGGATCCCGGACAGGTGGGCGATCGTGATCCCGTAGTTCGTGATCGGCACACCGTGCTCGCGCGCCTCGTCGATGCGGGAGAGCACGTGCCGCCGGTTGAACATGCACCCGCCGCAGTGGATGACCAGGTCGTAGGAGCCCAGGTCGACCAGCGGGTCGGGCCCCGCGACGATGTCGACCACCAGCGTGTCGCCGAAGCGCCGCCGCAGCAGCGCCGGGATCTTCACGCGCCCGATGTCCTCCTCGAGCGGCGCGTGCGTGCACGACTCCGCGACGAGGACGCGCGACGTCGACGTGAGCCGGTCGATCCCGGCGGCGCCCTCGACGAACGCGGTGATGTCGCCCTTGTAGCTCGCGAAGAGCACCGAGAACGACGTCAGGAGGCTCTCCGCCGGCTTCTTGGCGTGCACGACGGGGAACACCTGCGAGTCGGTGATGATGAGTGACGGCGGTCGGCTGAGCGCGGCGAGCGTCTCGTCGAGCCTGTCGGTCGTGCAGCTCATCACCAGGCACTTCTTGTCCAGCAGGTCACGCAGGGTCTGGACCTGGGGCAGGATGAGCCGGCCCTTGGGCGCTTGGATGTCCTGCGGCATGACGAGCAGCACGAGGTCGCCCGGCCGCGCGAGGGCCCCGGTGATGCTCACGGGCTCGTCGTCGGGCAGGGCCCGGATGATGGCCTCGCGCACCTCGGCGACGTTCTCACCGGTCTGTGCGCTCACGACGATCGCCCGGATGCCGAAGCGGCGCTCCACCTCGGCGCGGACCGCCTCGGCATCCGCGAGCTCGTCCGCCTTGTTCACGACGCCCACGACGGGCACACCGCGTGCCAGGAGGTCAGCGATCCACTCCGCCTCGACGTCCGGCGGCGCCGCGAAGACCACGAGTGCGACGTCGGTCTTGCGGGTCGCGTCCCGCGTCCGGTCCACGCGCAGGCGGCCGAGCTCGCCGTCGTCGTCGACGCCCGCCGTGTCGATGAAGACGACCGGCCCCACGCCGTGGAGCTCCATCGCCTTGTAGACGGGGTCGGTCGTGGTGCCGGCGACGCCGGAGACGACGGCCACCGACTGCCCGGTGACCGCGTTGACGAGGGACGACTTGCCGACGTTCCGCTTGCCGTACAGGCCGACGTGCAGGCGGTTGGCGCGCGGGGTGTCGAGCAGGCTCATCGGGCCGCCTCCGGGTGGTCGCCGCGGTCGACGACGATCTCGTAGCCGAGCCGGCCGAACGACGCGCGCGCCGCCTCCGTCATCTCCGCGATGTCGCCGCTCACGGGCTTGTTGTCGTAGAGCAGGTACTTGGGGCGCAGGTCCGTCGGGCTGAGGTTGAGCATCACCACGTTCGCGCCGGCCAGGATCCCGGCTTCCCGCCCGCCCGTGCGCGCGGTGCCGAGCGCCGTCGTGGCCGGCAGGAGGACGGTCGGGAGCATGAGGCGGACGAGGCTGAGCAGGAAGAGCGTGAGGTCGACGTCGCCCGGTCGCTGGTCGCCGAAGGGCGTGCTGTGCTGCGGCAGGAAGGGGCCGATCCCGACCATGTGCGGCCGGAGCTCGCCGAGGAACGCCAGGTCCTGCGCCAGGTGGCGCGCCGTCTGGAACGGCGACCCGACCATGAACCCCGCTCCGGTCTGGAACCCGATCTCCTTGAGGGTGCGCAGGCAGGCCATCCGGGTGGCGAGCGTCTGGCCCGCCGGGTGCAGCAGCGCGTAGTGCTCGGCGTCGGCCGTCTCGTGGCGCAGCAGGAACCGGTTCGCGCCCGCGTCGAAGAGCGACTGGTAGGCCTCGCGTCCGCGCTCGCCGATCGACAGCGTGATCGCGCAGTCCGGGTAGGCGTCGCGGATCCGGCGGACGACGTCCGCCAGGACCGACGTCGTGTACCGGGCGTCCTCGCCGCTCTGGAGCACGAAGGTGCGGTAGCCGAGCGCGTACCCCGCGGCGCAGCACGCGAGGACCTGGTCGGCGTCGAGGCGGTAGCGCTCGACCTCCCGGTTGCTCTTCCGGATGCCGCAGTACAGGCAGTCCTGGCGGCAGTGGTTCGAGAACTCGATGAGGCCGCGGACGAACACGCGATTGCCGAAGTGCTCGTGCGCGACGGCAACGGCAGCCTCGCGTGCGTACTCGCGGTCGGCGTCGGTCGCGGTGGAGATCAGCGTCTCGAGCTCGTCGACCTCGAGACGGCCCTCCGCCGAGAGGCGGTCGACGAGCGCGCGCGCCCCGCCGAGGCGGCGTCGCTCAGTCGTCTGGGGGAGTGGCAACGGGGGCTCCTGGCGCGGTCCTGGACATGAGAGACCGCACCTGAACCCCGGGGAGCTTGCCCAGCTTGCCGGTGAGCGCGGAGACGCGCTCGACGGAGGTGTCGACGACGACGGTGATGACGTTCACACCCCGCGCGGGGTGGGGGAGTCCGAGCCGCCCGATGATCTCGTCGCCGAACTGCGTGAGCAGGTCATTGACGTCGTCGACGGGGGCGACCGAGCGCTCCACGATGATCGACACCACACCAAGCCTCTTCTCCACCGGAAGCTCCCGTGAATCGGATGTGGTCTGGACTGACGTGTCCGATGCTTCCAGCGGGATCCGGCCCTCCCCCCGGACAAATGTCCCCCGACGGCGGGGCCCTTGTGATCACGCTGGTCGCGTGTATAGCGTGCTGGTCATGCGTATAGCCTCGGTGAGCGAGCGCTCGACAGCCGACCTGACGGCCCGCGCCCGCATCCGGGATGCGGCGATCGCGTGCTTCGCCGAGTCCGGCTTCGACACTCCCTTCCGGACGATCGCGGCCCGGGCCGACGTCTCGCCCGGCCTGATCACGCACCACTTCGGGTCCAAGGCCGCGCTCCGCGCCGAGTGCGACAGCGAGGTGTTCCGGCGGTACCACATCCTGAAGTCGGAGGCGATCGACGACCGGGTCGGTGACCTGTTCAGCAGGCTCGCCCGCCCTGGCGACGCCGCGCTGGTGACCGTCTACATGCTGCGCGCGCTGCACGGCGGCGGCGCGTCCGCACGGGAGTTCTTCGAGAGCCTCGTCGACCACGTCCGCCAGGTGATGGCCGAGAGCGTCGAGGCCGGCATGGTCCGGCCGTCGCGCGACGAGGAGGCCCGCGCCCGCTACATGACAGCGCACTCCATGGGCGCGTTGCTCGTCCAGTTCCTGCTCGAGCCCGACGCCACGCCCGACGAGTTCGTCGCGTCGGCGCTCGGTCAGGAGCGTGGCCACGTCCTGCCGATCCTCGAGCTCTACACCGAGGGCCTCTTCGTCGACCGCCGCATGCTCGACGACTACCTGCTGTACGTGGGTGACCCGCCTGGTGAGGCGGTGCCCGCCGACGCCGGCGCGGCCGCCCCGACCGCCTGAGCACCTGCTGCTCGCGTTCACCACCCACCCACGTACCCATCCCATCCTCAAGGAATCGCTATGCCTGCACACGAGATGGCCGTCGAGGTCTCCGGCCTGACGAAGAACTTCGGCAACGTCCACGCCCTGCGCGGACTCGACCTGACCGTCCCCACCGGAGAGGTGACGGGCTTCCTGGGCCCGAACGGCTCCGGGAAGTCCACGACCATCCGCATCCTGCTCGGCCTGCTGCGCGCCGACGGCGGTCGGGCGAGCGTGCTCGGCGGCGACCCCTGGGTCGATGCCGTGCGCCTGCACCGCTCGATCGCCTACGTCCCCGGCGACGTGACGCTCTGGCCCAACCTCACCGGCGGCGAGGCGATCGACATCCTCGCCCGGCTGTCCGGGCCGCTCGACCCCGCGCGCAAGGCCACGATGCTCGAGCGCTTCGAGCTCGACCCGACGAAGAAGGCGCGCACCTACTCCAAGGGCAACCGGCAGAAGGTCGCCCTGGTGGCGGCGCTGGCGTCGGAGGCCGAGCTGCTCCTGCTCGACGAGCCGACCTCCGGCCTGGACCCGCTCATGGAGGCCGCCTTCACCGAGTCCATCCGCGAGGTCAAGGCCGCCGGCCGCTCGGTGCTGCTGTCCAGCCACATCTTCGCCGAGGTGGAGAAGCTGGCCGACCGGGTCACGATCATCCGGGAGGGCGTCACCGTCGAGTCGGGCACCATCGCTGAGCTCCGGCACCTCACGCGGTCCCAGCTGACGGTCGTCCTGCCGCGTGGCGCGGACGGCCTCGCGCGGGTGCCCGGGGTGCACGACCTGCAGACCGTCGACGGTCACGTGACCTTCGCCGTGGACGACGCCGCGCTGCCCGCCGTCCTCGCCGAGGTCGCGCGGCTCGAGCCGATCTCCCTCGTGGCGAACCCGCCGTCGCTCGAGGAGCTGTTCCTGCGGCACTACGGCGACGAGCTCGCCGCCCTCACGGACGGGAGCCGGAAGTGACCGCCACCGTCACTCTCCCGACGGTCGCCCCGGCGCGCACGGGCACGCCGTCCGAGGCCCTGGCCGGGCTGGGGACGATGGTGCGGCTCGTGGTCCGTCGCAACCGGGTGCGCCTCGGCGTCTGGGTCGTCGTCCTGGTCGGGATGCTCGCCTACGTGGCCTCGTACTACCGGGAGCTGTTCCCGACGCAGACCTCGCTCGACGACTTCGCGGCGCTGTCGGACACGCCCGGCATCCGGGCCTTGACGGGCCTGTCCCCGGCGGCCGACACGCTCGGCGGCGCGGTGTGGACCAAGTCCTGGATGACGATCGCCCTGTCGCTCGCCCTGGGCGTCGCGTTCCTCGTCGTGCGCAACGGACGCGCCGACGAGGAGGCCGGACGCACCGAGCTGCTCCGGTCGCGGATGCTCGGTGTGCACGCGTACAGCGTCGCGTCGTGGCTGGTCAATGGCCTGCTGTGCGTCCTGGTCGGGGTCGGTGTCGCACTGGTCTCGGTCGCCGATGGCCTGGACCCTGAGGGCGCCGGCTTCATGGGCTCGCTCGTGCTGGGTGCGTCCGTCACCGGCGTCGCCCTCGTCGGCCTCGGCGTCGGGGCGGTCGCGGGCCAGGTGGCCACGACGTCCCGCGGAGCGAATGCACTGGCGTGCGGGGCCATCCTCGGCTGCTACGTGCTGCGCATGATCGGCGACCTCGGCGACGACTGGCTCACCTGGGCCTCACCGATCGGCTGGGGTCAGCAGATGCAGCCCTTCGGAGGCGACCAGTGGTGGCCGTTCGCGCTGCTCGTGCTGCTGGCCGCCGGCCTCCTCGCCGCCGCCGCCGTGCTCGAGGCGCGCCGTGACCTCGGCGCCGGCCTCGTGCCGGAGCGCGCGGGCCGACCGGGTGCGCCGCGGCGCTACACCGCGCCCCTCGGTCTCGGCCTGCGGCTGCAGCGCGGCCCCGTCATCGGCTGGTCGATGACCGTGCTCCTCTCCGGGCTGATGTTCGGGTCGATCATCGAGGCGATGACCGACCTCATCGCCGACGCGGAGGCCGGGCCGGCGCAGGACTTCCTCCGCGGGACTGGCGTCGATGCGCTCCTGGCCATGCTTGCCTCGATGATCGGCCTGCTGACCGCCGTGTTCGCCGTGCAGTCGGCGGTCTCCCTGCGGGGCGACGAGGCGAGCGGGATCATCGAGCCGCAGCTCGCCGCCGCACTCTCCCGGCGCCGGTGGGCGTGGGAGAGGCTGACGATCCCGGTCGTCGGCTCCGCTGTCCTGCTCGCCGTCGGGGGCGCGATCCTCGGCGCCGTCCACGGGTCGCTCACCGACGATGCAGGCGCGGTCGGCGCGATGACAGGGAGCGCTCTGGCCTACTGGCCGGCGGTGATGGTGCTGGTCGGGGTGGCGGTGGCCCTGTTCGGATGGCTGCCCCGTTTGGCGATCCCGCTCGCCTGGGGCGTCATGGCCGCGATGTGGTTCGCCACCATGCTCGGGGAGGTGTTCGGGCTCCCGCAGTGGTTCCTCGACGCGCTGCCGTTCTCCGCGGTGCCGTACATGCCGCTGGAGAAGATGTCGTGGACCCCGCTGGTCCTGCTCACCCTCGTGGCGGGGGCACTGGCCTGGTCGGGCGTCGAGCGGTTCACGCGCCGGGACGTGCAACCCGGCTGAGCGCGGGGGAGCGGCCGTCCACACGTGTCGACGGCCGCTCCCCGCACGTCAGGCCCGGTCGGTCCCGGTCGGCGCCGGTGCGTGGCGGTGGCCACCGGGCTCGGCGACGTGGGCGGAGGCCTCGACGTCGCCCTCCCTGCCCCGGGTCGCGGCGAGGCTCGTGGCGGTCACCACGCCCAGGATCGCGACGATGACCACGAGCGACCAGAGCGTCGGCACGGTCGGGACGCCGTCCCACACGCCGTGCGCCCAGTGCAGCACGAGCTTCACCCCGATGAAGCCGAGGATGGCGGCGAGGCCGTATCCGAGGTGCACGAGCTTGCTCAGCGCTCCCTGGAGGACGAAGTACAGGGCCCTGAGGCCGAGGAGCGCGAACGCGTTGGTCGCGAAGACCAGGTACGGGTCTCCGGTGATGCCGTAGACGGCGGGCACGGAGTCGACCGCGAACACGACGTCGGTCGCGAACACGGCGACGACCACGACGGCAAGGGGGGTGAGCATCCGGCGCCCGCCCTCGCGCACGCTCAGGCGCGGCCCGCGGTAGTCCTCGGTGACGGGCATGAAGCGCCGGATCAGGCGCACCGAGCGCATCTGCGACACGTCGACGTCGTGGCTGCCCTCGGAGAGCTGGTCCCGGAGGATCTTCACGGCTGTGGCCAGCAGGATCGCCCCGAAGAGCAGGAACGCCCAGGAGAAGTTGGCCAGGACCGCCGCGCCGAGGGCGATGAAGACTCCGCGGAGCACGAGCGCCCCGGCGATGCCGAAGAGCAGCACGCGCTGCTGAAGAGCTGCCGGGACGGCAAAGGCGGACAGCAGGAGCATGAAGACGAAGAGGTTGTCGACCGAGAGCGACTTCTCGACCAGGTAGCCGGTGAGGTACTCCACGCCGGTCTGCGAGCCCCAGCGGGACCAGACCCAGGCGCCGAAGGCCAGGGGGAGCGCGATGTAGAAGACGCTCCAGCGGACGGCCTCCCGCATCGAGACCTCGTGGGGCCTGCGCGTGACAAGGAAGTCCAGCACCAGCAGCGCGAGGACGCCTGCGATGGTGACGCCCCACAGCGCGGGATCGGCGATGGTGGAGATGGCGGTGTCGGTGGATGCGGCGGCCAGGGCCACGGAGTCTCCAAGAGGTCGAAGGCGGCTCCGAGGTCTCCTTCACCCGCCACGTCGTGCGGCGGGCCACCGCCCGGGGCGCGACGCGCCGTCCTGACCGGGTCGATGCGGGGAAGTACTCCCCTCGTCTGGAGCAGGTTAATTGATGCCGGGTGCAGCGGCGAGGCGTGTCCGCCGAGGGCGGAAGGCGTCAGCGTGCGAGGAGGGCGAGCCAGTCCACGACCGCGCCGGCGACGCCGGCGACGTCCTTCTTGAGGCCGTGGTCACCGGGCACGACGACGACCCGGCGACCGGGTGCCTCGGGTGGGATGCCGTAGGGGTCGGTGGCGCCCTGGACCACCAGCACCGGGACACCCGCGCCGTCGAGCTCGGGTACGCGGCTCGGCCGGTCGGCGCGCCCGGGCGGCTGCGTCGGGAACGCCAGGGCGACCACGCCCGCGGCGCCCGTCGCGGTCGCCGTGCGGCAGGCGACCCGCGCTCCGGCGG
>JAEZZV010000190.1 GCA_023418375.1 Actinomycetes bacterium
GTGCCGGTCGGCGACGCGCCGGCCGAGCGGGCGACGCTGCGGGCCCTGGTGCGCGAGCAGGCACAGACCCTCTGCGCCCCGGCCGGGCGGCACACGCTCGTCGAGGTGCCGGTGCCGGAGGGCCTCGACGAGGCCCTGGCGACGACACCGGTCCGGCTCTCGACGATGGGCCGCGGCCTGGACGCCGATCCTGAGGCGTTCGTCGCCGCAGCGGCCGCGGGCGTGCACGGCGAGCGCTCGCGCTGAGCTCAGCCGGCGTGCTCCCACGCCTCGGCGAGCCACGCGGCGACCTCGTCGTCGACCTGGACCGGGTCGGTGACCTCGAGGTGGTGCATCCAGTGGCGCGGGCTGGACCGGACCACCTCCTTCCAGCGCGACGAGCCGTCGCGCCGCCCGAGCACCACCGAGACGACGACGGGTGCGCCCCGGCCGCCCAGGTACCGACCGGGCACCCACAGGTACACGACGCCTGCGCCCCGCGGGCTCACCCGCCGGAGCGCGACCTGGCTGCGTGAGACGCGCACGTCGACGGGCCCCAACGCCGACAGCTCCCGGTGGACGGCACGCCAGGTACCGACGGCCACGGCCTCGTGGGCGAAGTGCTCCTCGGGCGACGCCCCGACGACCCGATCGGCGTCCCGGTCCACGTCCAGGTCCCTCCCCTCAGTCGTCGCGAGGTGTGGTCGAGTGGGCCGCGACGAGCGTCGCCAGTCGGCGCGCCTCCGCCCGCGCCCGGTCGCCGTCGGCGCGCTGCACCGCCATCACCGGCAGGGTCTCACCGTCGGCGAGGTCGAGATGCACCCAGGGCCGGTCCGGCCCGAACCGCACCGAGACGATCTCAGCCCAGGCCAGGCGACGCGTGCGCACGAGGTTGCGCACGACGAGCCCCGCCGGGCCCGCGTCGGCCCGCACACCCGCCTCCCGGAGCAGGAACCACGCCATCGCCACGCCGAGCGACACGAACCCGACGCGGTCCCCGGCGCCGAGCCGCACGCCCGTCACGGCGGGCAGCGCCACGGCGAGACCCACCATCAGCCCGAGCGAGAGCGCCGCGAGCGGCAGGCACACGAGCCGTGCCGCGCGCGGCCGGAACGGCCGGTAGGCCGGCCCGGTGGTGTCGCTCATGGGCACACTCCCGGGAGCGAGCCGACGCCCGGTCGGCCGACGGTCGCTCGACTAGATGCGGCAGGCGTGGATCGAGGTGACCAGGATCGCCCGCGCGCCGAGCTCGTACAACGCGTCCATGACGCGGTTCGTCTCGTCCCGGCGCACCATCGCCCGCACTGCGGCCCACTCGCTGTTGTGCAGCGGGGACACCGTCGGCGACTCCAGCCCGGGGGTGATCGCCACAGCCCGCTCCACGAGCGTGGTGGGCACGTCGTAGTCCATCAGCACGTACTGCCGGGCGACCAGGACGCCCTGGAGGCGACGAGCCAGCACCTCGAGGCCCGCCGGGACCTCCGCCTGTGCCCTGGGCCGGATGAGGACGGCCTCCGACTCGAGGATCGGGTCGCCGAACACCGACAGGCCCGCCCCGCGCAGCGTTGTCCCGGTCGAGACCACGTCGGCGACGACGTCGGCCACGCCCAGCTGGACGGCCGACTCCACCGCGCCGTCGAGACGGATGACCGATGCCTCGATGCCGCGCTCGCGCAGGTAGGAGTCCACGAGCACGGCGTACGAGGTCGCCACCCGCCGCCCGGCGACGTCGGCGAGGTCGCGCACCTTGTCCGCCGGGGCGGCGAACCGGAACGTCGAGCCCGCGAACCCGAGCTGCATGTGCTCGACCGCGTCGGCGCCCGAGTCCAGCAGCAGGTCGCGCCCCGTGATACCGGCGTCGACGGTCCCGGATCCGACGTACACCGCGATGTCGCGCGGGCGCAGGAAGAAGAACTCGATGTCGTTCTCCGGGTCCACGAGCACGAGGGTGCGCGGGTCGTGCCGCTGCCGGTAGCCGGCCTCGCGGAGCATGTCGACGGCGGGTTCGGAGAGCGAGCCCTTGTTGGGGACGGCGATGCGGAGCATGGTCCAGGGTCCTTCGTCGTGCGGGCAGCGGGGGTAGTCGACGGTCGCGGTGCGTGCCGCGGCCGGCTCACAGGTGGGTGTAGACGTCCTCGAGCGTGAGGCCGCGTGCGACCATCAGCACCTGCAGGTGGTAGAGGAGCTGCGAGATCTCCTCGGCGGTCCGCTCGTCGCCCTCGTGCTCCGCGGCCATCCAGACCTCGGCCGCCTCCTCGACGATCTTCTTGCCGATCGCATGGACGCCGGCGTCGAGCGCCGCGACGGTCCCGGACCCGGCCGGGCGCGTCCGCGCCTTCTCGCTGAGCTCGGCGAACAGGGCGTCGAAGGTCTTCACAGGCGACAAGCCTAGAGGGCCGCCGATCCGACCGACGATGCCGTCCCTCCCTCGGGACGGGCGAGGTCGCGAAGGACCAGCGCCGTGGCGACGGCCGCCTGTGCCGCCTCCAGACCCTTGTCCTCCGACGAGCCGGGCAGGCCGGCCCGGTCGAGCGCCTGGGCGTCGTCGTCGCACGTGAGCACGCCGAACCCGACGGGCACGCCCGTGCGCACGGACACGTCCGTCAGCCCGACGGTCGCCGCCTGGCAGACGTAGTCGAAGTGCGGCGTGCCGCCCCGGATGACGACACCCAGCGCGACGACGGCGTCCACCGTCGGCGCGAGGCGGGCGGCGGCCACCGGCAGCTCGAACGCGCCCGGTACCCGCACCCAGCGGACGTCGGTCACGCCGGCCGCCGCCAGGCCCCGCCGCGCGCCGTCGATCAGGCCGTCCATCACGACGTCGTGCCAGCTCGCCGCGACGACCGCGACCCCCAGGCCGGCCCCGTCGACGCTGAGGCTGGGTGCCCCGTGCCCGCTCATCGGATCTCCTCCAGGGTCTCGGGGCTCAGCAGGTGCCCCATCTGCTGCGCCTTGGTGCGCAGGTAGGACAGGTTCTCGGCGGTGCGCCCGACCTCGTGCGGCACGACCTCGTCGACGGCGATGCCGTGCGCCGTCAGGCCGGTCACCTTGGCGGGGTTGTTGGTCAGCAACCGGACCCGGTCCAGGCCGAGGTCGGCGAGGATCGCGGCCGCGGCCCCGTACTCGCGCCGGTCCGCCGGCAGGCCCAGCTCGAGGTTCGCCTGCACGGTGTCCCGCCCGGCGTCCTGCAGCGCGTACGCCGAGATCTTCGACAGCAGGCCGATGCCGCGGCCCTCGTGGCCCCGCAGGTACACGACCGCGCCGCCCTCGACGGCGGCCCGGGCGAGGGCCGCGTCCAGCTGGGGCCCGCAGTCGCAGCGGCGCGACCCGAAGGCGTCGCCGGTCAGGCACTCCGAGTGCACCCGGACAACCGGCACCGCCCGGGGGTCCGTGGGCTCCGCGGCGACGAGCGCGGCGTGCCCGGAACCCGTGCGCAGGTCGCGGTAGCCGTGCACGACGAACCTCCCGTGCCGGGTCGGCAGCGTGGCCGATCCCGTGCGGACCACGCGCCGCTCCGGCGCGGGCGTCGTCTCGGGCCCCGGCACGTCGTCGTGCGCCCGGCGCCAGGCGGCCAGGTCGGCGATCGTCAGCACGACGAGGCCTTCCTCACGGGCCAGCGCGGCCGCGTCGACGAGCCGCATCATGGACCCGTCGTCGTGCACGAGCTCGGCGATGCCGGCCACCGGCTCCAGCCCTGCCAGCCGGCACAGGTCGACCGCGGCCTCCGTGTGCCCCGCCCGGTGCAGGACGCCGCCGGGGACCGCCCGCAGCGGTAGCACGTGGCCAGGCCGGATGATCGAGTGGGGACCGGCACCGGGATCGGCCAGCACCCGCAGCGTCCGGGCCCGGTCGGCCGCGGAGATGCCGGTCGTCACGCCGTCGGCCGCGTCCACGGTCACCGTGTAGGCGGTGCGGCGCGGGTCCTGGCTCGCCGGCACCATCAGGGGCAGCTCGAGCGCGTCCGCCCGTGCCGCCGGCATCGGCGCACAGAGGTATCCCGACGAGTGCCGGATGGTCCAGCCCACCCACTCCGTCGTCGCCGACTGCGCGGCGAGGATCACGTCGGTCTCGTCCTCGCGGTCCGGGGAGTCGGCCACGACCACCGGCCGGCCGGCCCGGAGGGCCGCGATGGCCTCCTCGACCGTGCCGAGGTGCAGGTCGCTCATGCCGCGCCCCCCTCTCGCGGGCCGCCCGCGAGCAGCCGCTCGACGTACTTCGCGATGACGTCGACCTCGAGGTTCACGCGGTCGCCGACGCCGAGGCGGCCGAGAGTGGTCACCTCGAGCGTCGTCGGGATGAGCGCGATGCCGAACCCGTCGTCGGTCACGTGCGTGACCGTCAGCGAGACGCCCGAGACGGCGATCGAGCCCTTCTCGGCGACGTACCGGGCCAGCGTCTCCGGCAGCTCGACGTCGACCTCGTCCCACCGGGGTCCGGGACGGCGCGCGGCGATCCGCCCCACCCCGTCCACGTGCCCCTGCACGATGTGCCCGTCCAGGCGCCCGCCGGCGGGCACCGCGCGCTCGAGGTTCACGGGGCTCCCGGCGACGAGGTCGCCCAGCGTGCTGCGACGCAGTGACTCCGGCATGACGTCGACGGCGAACGTGCCGGCGGCGACATCGGTCACCGTGAGGCAGACGCCGTCGACCGCGATCGAGTGGCCGACCTGCGTCCCCTCGGTGACGAGCGGCCCCCGGAGCCGGAGCCGGGCGTCCTCCCCTGCGCGCTCCACGGCGACGACGGTGCCGATCTCCTCGACGATCCCGGTGAACATCAGTGCTCCTCTCCCACCGGGTCCGTGCCCGGTCCTGGTTCTGCGACGACGACGATGTCCGGCCCGACCCGCTCGACGCTGCGCACACGCAGGCGGAGGGCCTCGGCGATGCCGGTGATCCCGAGGTCGCGCACTGCAGCCGGGCCCGCCCCGAGCAGGACGGGCGCGACGTACGCGACCACCTCGTCCACGAGGCCCGCGCGCAGGAAGGCAGCGGACAGCGTCGGACCGCCCTCGACGAGCAGGTGCCGCACCTGCCGCTCGGCGAGCACCGCGACGACCTCGGCAGGGTCGTGCGTCCGCACGTGCAGGACCTCCCCGCCCGGCCCGTGCAGCCGGGCCGTCGCGGGCAGGTCGCGTTCGCCGACGACGACGCGCAGGGGCTGGTGCGGGGCCGCCGACCCGTCCGGCCGGCGGGCGGTCAGAGTCGGGTCGTCCGTCAGCGCCGTGCCGGTGCCCACGGCGATCGCCCCCACCTCGGCCCGCAGGCGGTGGGCATGGGCGCGCGCCTGGGCGGACGTGATCCACCGCGCGGACCCGTCCGCGGCGGCCACGCGGCCGTCCAGGCTCGCGGCGAGCTTCAGCGTGACCCACGGGCGTCCGGCGCGCACGGACCCCGCCCATACGCGCAGGAGCTCGGCGGCGGCGACCGCGCGCACGCCTCCGACGACGTCGACCCCGCCCGCCCGGAGCACCTCCGCCCCGCCGGCGGCCGTGGGGTTCGGGTCGGCCAGGCCGTACACGACCCGGGCGACGCCGGCCTCCAGCAGCAGGTCGGCGCAGGGACCGGTGCGACCGGTGTGGCTGCACGGCTCGAGCGTCACGACCGCCGTGGCACCGCTGGTGACGACTCCCGCGGCCCGGGCGGACGCCACCGCCACGGCCTCGGCGTGCGCCGTGCCGGCGCCCTCGTGCCAGCCCTCCGCCAGCGTTCGGCCCGACCCGTCGAGCAGCACGCAGCCGACGCGTGGGTTGGGCCCGCCCACGGGGCCCCGCGTCGCGAGCTCCAGCGCGCGGTCCATCGCGGCGAGCTCGTGGGGGCTGACGGCAGGCGCGACCTCGCCACCAGCGGCCTGCCTGGCATCACCCACCGGTGCCGTCCTTCCCCGAGCGAGAGGCCCCGGGGCGTGGGCGCAGAAGGACGCCAGGACGCCGCCCGTCCGGGCGACGCCCACGTGCCTCCTCCCATCCGGGCTTTCACCGTCGGTCCTGGAGTTTCACCAGATCAACCTCACCGGGCGTCGCCGCCAGGTCAGGGTCGCGGACTGTCACCGCCGGCTCGGACTTACACCGACCCCGGAGCACGTACGTGGTACGCGCCCAGTCTGCCACAGCGGGCCGGGGCCGACGTGGGCCTCCGGCGGTCAGTGCACGTGCGGCCGGGCGAGCGAGCGCAGGTGCGCGACGGCCCCGGCTGCGTCCTCGGCGCCGTACACGGCCGTGCCCGCGACGAAGACGTTCGCGCCGGCCTCCGCCGCGCGCTCGATCGTCCCCTCGGAGACGCCGCCGTCCACCTGCACCCAGACGTCGAGACCGGCCGCCGACACGGCCTCGCGGACGCGAGTCACCTTGGGCAGGACGTCGTCCATGAACGACTGGCCGCCGAAGCCAGGCTCGACCGTCATCACCAGCAGCATGTCGAGGTCGCCCAGCAGCTCCAGGTAGGGCTCGACGTCGGTCCCCGGCTTGACCGCCAGGCCGGCCCGAGCCCCGAGGCGTCGCAGCTCGCGCGCGAGCGCCTTCGGCCTGCGCGTCGCCTCGGCGTGGAACGTCACCGAGGCGCACCCGGCCTCGGCGTAGCCGGGCGCCCACCGCTCCGGGTCCTCGATCATCAGATGCGCATCCACGGGGATCGGCGACACCTCCACCACCCGCTCGACGACCGGCGGGCCGATCGTCAGGTTGGGCACGAAGTGGTTGTCCATGACGTCGACGTGCAGCCAGTCGGCGGCCGCCACGCGGCGGATCTCCCGCTCGAGGTTCACGTAGTCCGCGGCCAGGATGCTGGGGGCGATCAGGGCGTCCACGAGCCCAGTCTCTCGCGTCCGGCGCGGCCCGTGGTGGCCCGTGTCACGAACGGCGCAGGAGCGCGAGGTGCATCGCGTCCGTGCCGTGCACGTGCGGCCACAGCTGGACCGCCGGACCGTCGCCGAGCGGGATCTGCGGACCCGCCACCGCGCGCACCGCCTCCCGGGCGTCGAGCTGCACGACGTCGGACCGGCGCCGCAGCACGTCGGCGACCACGGCGCGCGTCTCGGCGACGTGGGGCGAGCACGTCACGTACCCGACGACACCGCCAGACCGCACGGCGTCCAGGGCGGACACCAGGAGCTCCGCCTGGAGCTGGGTGAGCGTCGACAGGTCCGCCGGCGTGCGGCGCCAGCGGGCCTCGGGCCGTCGCCGCAGCGCGCCCAGGCCGGTGCAGGGCGCGTCGAGGAGCACACGGTCGTAGGCCTCGGGCTCCCCCGGCCCGACGTCGCGGCCGTCGCCGCAGCGGACCTCGACCGTCCCGGCCGGCAGCGCGGCG
>JAEZZV010000200.1 GCA_023418375.1 Actinomycetes bacterium
GCCCAGCCTCCGGCAGCCCAGCCTCCGGTCGCGCCGCCACCCGCGCCGGCCGCTCCGCCGGCTCCGCCGCCGCCCCCCCCAGACCGTAGCCAGTCCCTCGCCAACTACGTCGGCACCACGGGCGGCACGTGCACCGACAACGGCGACGGTACCTGGACGATCCCGTACACGATCCACTACACCTGGGGCTCCGTCGCGGGCAGCGCTTGGGCGAGCGGGGACTACATCGCGCTCTGGCAGGTGCGGCTGGGTGACGGCACGGTGGTCGACGTCGACGTCCAATGCTGACGGCGGCCGCGTGCTGACGAGGCGGTCGACGCGTCTGCGACGTCAGTCTCCACGCGGGAGGAGCTCCGGGACGGGTGCGGCGACGGACGTCGCCACCGGCGCCGAGGCGGGAGGGGCCGGCTTGTCGTCGGCCTCGCCCGGACCCTCGGCGTCGTCCGACGGGGCGGCCTTGGCGTACGTGCGCGACATCGCGCGGTAGACCGGGGAGCGGAAGGCCGCCAGCGCCGCGAGCATCATCACCACGCCCGAGACGAGGAAGACGAGCGCGATGCCGCGGGCCTCGCCGTCGCCGAGCAGGGTGCGCAGGGCGTCGGCGCCGTCGTCGGAGGCGGCCCAGGGGATGATCCAGAGCTGGGCCAGCGGGGCGATGAGGAAGGCCGTGACCGGGGTGGCGGCGGTCTCCAGCGCCATCGCGAAGCCGAACACGCGGCCCTGCCGCTCGAGCGGGACGACGCGCTGGATGACCGTCTGCTCGGCGGCCTCCACCACGGGGATCAGGCACATGTAGGACCAGATCCCGACGGCGTAGATGGGCCACCAGTCGCGGATGGTGAAGACCGCGCCGAGGAACCCCATCGCGAGGACGACGCGCAGCATCGTGCGCATGGGGTTGCGGCCCAGGCCCAGGCGCGCGACGACGGCGCCCCCGACGAGGAACCCCGTCGAGGAGATCGCGAGCACGAGTCCCCAGGCCTCGACGGAGAACAGCTCGAGGCCGTAGGGGTCCATGAGCGCCATGTAGACGCCGCCGATGAGGTTGTTGAACGTCGAGAAGACGATGAGCGCGAAGAGGCCGCTGGCGGCGCGGATGACGCGGATCGAGCCGCGCAGGTCGACGGCCTCGCGGGCGTTGGCGGCGGGCGCGGCGGCGACGCGGTCCTCGGGGAAGCGGATGACCAGCAGGTGCGCGAGCGCGATGCCGGTCAGCGTGAGCGCGATGGCGAGCGTCCAGCCCATGCCGAGCAGGCCGACGGACAGGCCGCTGATGATGCTCGTGACCATGAAGGCGACGCCCTGCACCATGCCGACCAGGCCGTTCGCCTTGTCGCGCTCGCCGTCGGGAACGAGGATCGTCACGGTCGTCGAGAGCGCGATGTTGCGCATGTGCTCGACGACGGCGCCGGCCAGGATGATCACCGCGAAGACCCAGAACCAGGGGGCGCCGAGGTCCAGCAGGGTGCGCTCCGGCAGGATCAGGAAGATCGCCGCCGCACCCGCGAAGGCCGTGAAGGTGAGCGTGGTCGACAGGCGCATCACGGTGAGCTTGCGGCGGTGGTCGACGATCGTGCCGAAGACGATGCTGCTGAACGAGATGAGCAGCATGTACGCGCCGCCGATGATGCCCGTGGCCAGCACGTTCCGCGTCTCGAGGTAGGCCCAGAACGTGAGCGCCCACCACAGGTAGCTGGTGGTGATGTTGGCGACCGCCGTGTTGGCGAGGATGTGCCGGAACGTGCGCATCGCCGTCGGGCTGGGGGCGGTGGTCGCGGGGGTGCCCTGGTCGTCGGCGGGGCTCGCGCTCGTGCTGGTCATCGTCCTCATCCCTTCGGAGCCTTCGATGCTGACGGCAGACCGGCGAGGCGTCGAGGACTTATCGGGTCACGGGGAGGCTGCGCTGCCGCGGCCGCTCAGGGCTGCGGCGGTGTCGCCGTCGGCGGGCCGCCGGGCTCGACGTCGTTCGGGTCGCTCTCGCCGCCGCAGTCGGGCAGCAGGTGCGTGACGGCGTACTCGTAGGCGGTCCCGGGCTGCTCAGCGGGGGTGGTGTCGAGGTGGCTCAGGGCGCCTTCGCCGTCGACCAGGCTCACCGTCGTCTCCGCGACGCGCTGCCACTGCGTGCTGCCGACCGGCCGACGGTGGACGACGAAGTCGGCGGTCTCGTCGTACTGCATCGCCAGCCAGGTGACGAGGACGCCGCCGTCCTGCGCGGTCGCGGTGACGCCGAAGGCACCGTGCACGGCGTCGCAGTAGTCGTCGTGGGTGGCCTCGGGGATCTCCTCCGGGCCGAGGGCCCGGATGGCGACGACGAGCCCCGCCGCAACGGCGAGCAGCGCGGCAGCGATCGCCGCGAGCGCGACGGTGCGCCGCCGCCGGCGGGCGGGCGGGCGGAGCTCCACGTGGCCATGTTCCCCCACCGACGGCCCGGGCCGGGTCAGCAGCTCTGGGGTTGTCGGTAGCAGTCGGCGGTGACGAGGCGGGTGGGGGCTTCGACGGCGGTGATGGGGGCCGAGGTGGTGGTCGTGGTGGCGGTGCCGGTGACGGTGGCCCAGGTGGTGGTGCCGGCGAGGCGGTAGCGGCCGGTGAAGGTGGTGGTCAGGGTGATGGTGTAGGTGCCGGGGCGGGCGTAGGGGTGGGCGACGTCCTGGTGGGGTAGGGGTGCCCGGGGCTGGCGGTGGTGAGGGTGGTGCCGTCGCCGAAGTCCCAGGTGTAGCTGGTGGGGGTGGCTTCGACCTCGACGGGGTAGCCGAGCAGGTCGGTGGTCAGGAGCTGCTGGGTGGGGGTGGTGTAGACGATGGTGGGCATGTTGACCAGGTGCTCGGCGCGGTCGGGCTGGATGGTCAGTGGTGGTGGGGCGAGGGGCAGGCGGCGGAAGTCCTCGGCGGTGAGGGTGGGGGCGTAGTCGGCAGGGCAGGTCCAGCCGACGACCGTGTACCACTCGCCCCACGGTGAGGTGGTGGTGGCCCGGTCGCGGCGCCACAGCGGCTCGACAGGGTCGCCGCCGCCGCAGTCAGGCGGGGCGGCGCTGGTGTCCAGGTTGCCCGAGAAGGGAAGGCACACGCCGTCGGCGCCGGTGTCGATGATGTCGCCCGGGTTGCAGTACGGCTTCCGCGTGTAGTCCGTCAGGCGCGCGGCGGGGGCGATGGCCGCAGCGGCGCGCTCCGCGGCGGCAGCATCTTGTGCGGCGACCTTCACAGAGTCGCCATGAGCCCACGCGTCGAGTTCGGGCGCGATCGGGGGAGCGGGCACCGCAGCGATGATCGCCGCGGCGCCGGCAACGACGCTGACGTGGAACATGGTCAGTCCACTCTCGTCGGCGTGACTTCCCGGATCCGAAGCCCGCTGGCGTCGAGGGCGACGGCAATGGCGACGTCGAATGCCTTGACGTCTGACGAGCTTGAGGACACGACCCCGGCGGAGTCGACGGCGTCCCACGGTGCCTGCTCCATGCGGAGCTGCACGAGCCACATGTCATCGCTCGTCTGGGCCGTACTCACGTTGCTGAAGCGGACAAGCCCCCCGGTCGAGTGCTGACCGGCCGCCTGTAGGTCGAGAGCGCCCTGGTGCACGCTCGCGCAGAAGATGCACTCGCCGTGACTCAGTGCGTCCCACTCGGAAAGGTCCCAGGTCGCGAGCACATATGGGTACAGCTCGAGGAAGTACTTCGCGACGGCCTCGGCGGTGGCGGCATCCACGACGCTCATGTCCGGCCGCTCGGGCGGCGTCGCCGCGTCGGGGGTCGGCGTCGGGCTCGGAGTCTGGGAGGGCGACGGGGCCGCGGAGGTGGCGGACGGCGTCGTCGGAGGCGGGGTCTCGGCCTCGCTCGTGCACGCGGCTAGGGCGAGCCCCGACAGCGCTGCCACGACCACCCACTGCGTTCCCCTGCGCACGGCCCAGAACCTAGCGGGAAACGGACATTCCGGTCAGGCGATCCGGCGACCTGTGGATGCGCGTCCCGAGCACAGAACCCGCCCTCCCGCGCGTCGGGCCGGAGTACGTTCGAGGCATCCCCCAACCACGGGCACCGGTCGGCCCCCGCCGGTGTCGGACGGGCGTCGGCCGCGCTCGGCGGCCGCGGAGTGGAGGGGGACGTCGTGGTCCGGGACATGGTGAAGCTGCTGCGGATCCTCGCGAGGCACGACCCGCACCTGTGGGAGGCGATCGCGCCGCACGTGCCCAAGACGTGGCAGATCGCATCGAGCCAGGATCCGATCCCGCCGAAGATGCACGTCGAGCGCGTGCTGGTGCTCGAGGTGCGGGAGACGGCGCGGCTGGTGGCGGAGGCGGCGCTGGCGGCGGCCGCGAGTGGGCAGGTGGGCGTGGCGCAGCGGATGGTGCAGGACGTCGACGACGACTGGTGCGGCAACGGCTGGCCGCACCGCTGGCCGAAGCCGGGCCCACGTGCGGAGGAGTACCTGCGCGAGTCGGCGGAGGCGTGGCAGGTCGTGCAGGCGGCGGGCGCGTTGGCGCTCGGTGGCTACGCGGCGGCGATCGACGACGACGAGGTCGCGGCGGTCTTCGGCAAGGCGGCCGATCACCTCGCGGACGCCGCGCTGAAGGGGGCAGCGCGGTGCGGGCCCAGCAGTCGCTGATCTGGGACCCGAAGGATCGTGGGCGGTGGCGGCAGCCGGCCGGCGCCGTCCACGGTCGCGCGTCGGGCACGTGGGTCGTTGCCCGGCGCCCCAGCGCTCAGGGGCGGACGGCGTAGCGCAGGTAGACGTGGCCGCCGGCGAAGCGGCGCTCGTCGAGCAGGGTGAGGCCCGCGTGGACGCCGTCGGGCAGGGCGGGCTTGCCGCCGCCGACGACGACCGGGTGGACGACCAGCTGGATCTCGTCGACCAGGCCTGCCCGGAGCGCGTGGGCGGCGAGGGAAGCGCCGCCGATGGCGAGGTCGCGCGTCGCGGCGGCCTTGAGCTCGCGGACGGCGGCCGGGTCGAAGGCGCGTTCGACGCGCGTGCGGGCGGTGCGCGGTGCGTCGAGCGTCGTGGACCAGACGACCTTGTCGGCGGCCTGCCAGATGGCGGCGAACTCCTCGGTGACGGGGTCGCCGGCGGCGAGGTCGGGGTCGGTCTCCCAGACGGCCATCGTCTCGTAGAGGCGGCGGCCGTAGAGGAAGGTGCCGATCGGGCGCGTGAGGTCGTTGAAGAACTGGTGGAGGGTCGCGTCCGGGACGCTCCAGTCGAATCTGCCGTAGGCGTCCTCGATGTAGCCGTCGAGGGAGACGTTCGTGAGGTAGGTCAGGTTCGGCATTCGACTCCCCGTCCGCTGAAGGTGCTCCCTCGTCGGACGGTAGACCGGCTGAGAGGTGCTCGCTGATCGGGGTACTTGGCGGCGGAGCCAGCGGCGCCTCATCGGCCGCCACCCGGGCGGAGTCTCGGAGCGCGAACTGCGGTCTGCCCATCCTGCATCGGTGCGGCTCGCTGTAGCAGGCGGGCCGTGATGCCGATGGCACTCCAATGGCGCTCCTTGAGTCCGGCCGGTGGTCGCGGAGGCAGGCACGACGCCGTGCGGGGTCCCGCGCCCGCGAGAAGTACCGGCTGATGCGGCGGAGTTGGTTGCGGCGCAAGCGAAAGGTGTGGGTCCTTCTCGGACTCGGTCTCTTCGGGGCCTGGTTGCTGCTGACCGTGCTCGTCTTTGCCCTTACCCCGGCCGCGGGTCGATGGGCGGCTGTCTGGGTGTCCGGATTCATCGGAGGGGCAGCCCTGATCTCGATCGTCGCCTTGAGGGAGGACCCGCCCGGCAGCATCGAGCGCTGGCTCGAGGGCGCGTACGGCGAGGGAGCGACGGCGAGGGCACTCGAGAAGCTCCCGCGCGACTGGCACGTGCTGCACGACCTAAGGAACGGTGACTACAACTTCGACCACGTGGTGGTCGGGCCGCCGGGTGTCTTCCTGTTGAACTCCAAGTGGTCGACGTACCGGCTGGAAACCGTCGACGGCAGCCTCAGGGGCGTCCATCCTGACGACGACTCGCTGACCATGCGGCTGGACTCTGTGATCCGCCAGGCGAAGTGGGAGGCCGTGAGTTTGAAGAAGATCATCGGGGCGCGCACCGGTCGCACTTTGTGGGTCCACCCGGTGATCGTCTGGTGGGGCGCCTTTGCGGACGGTGGCCGAACGGTCGACGGCGTCGCCTTCGTGCAGGGGAACGAACTCGTCAAGCGGATCACGGGACTCCCGGAGAAGCGTCTGAGCGACCTTGACGAAGTCATCAAGGTGCTGGAGCCGGGACGCCACCGCCACGGAGCGTGAACGGCTCCGCCAGCGTGGGGCGCGGCTCAGCCCGCCTCTTCGACGAGGGTCCAGATCCGTTTGAGCGGCAGCTCGCTGCGGATCTCCTCCGACAGCCTGTCGTAGGTGCGGAAGATCGCTTCGAGCAGCTCCTTCGACGACCAGACACGGACGCGGAAGTACTGGTTGGCGAGGAGTTGCGAGGCCGGCTTGCTGATGCCGCCCCACGCTATCAGCAGTCCCTGCGTCGTCTGGTGCGTGTGCATTGCACCGAGCAGTTGCTGCACCACGGGCGAGCCGACGGCGCCCGCCTCGCTCTTCACCTGGACGACGAGTCGCGGCTCGTCCAGGCCGAGCGGCCCGGTGCCGGCGAGGACGTCGACGCCCTGGTCCGCGCCCTCGGGCGGCACCTTGCACGTGAACCCCTCGGCCTCGAGCACAGCGGCGACGAGGTACTGCATCTTGTGCCCGGCGAACGTCTCGATGACGTGCGCGCTCAGACGGTCGAACGCGTACTGCTCGACGTCGACCTGCGCGTCCAGATCCTCGAACTCCGTGTCGGAAGTTGCCGGGGGGAGTGTCGCTCCGGCCGCGGCCCCGGACACTCGCGCGCCCGGGTCCTTGCCGGTCGCTGCGAGCACCTCGATCCGGTGTGCGGCGTCGTTGCGCTTGACCTCGCAGATGGTGAGGAAGGCGCCGAGTGTGTAGAGGAGGTCCTGCTTCACCGCGGTGCGCGGGACGTCGGTGACGAGCCACTCGACGGGCCGGGTGTGGCGCAGCGACGGGTCCTCATCGTCCCGGTACTCGTAGGGCCCGGTGATGCGCCCGATGGCGAGTGCGGGGCTGTCCTTGAGGGGCATGACGACGAGGTCGCCGACGGCCATCAGCCCCCGCAGCCGCCATAACTGCCCCGCAAAGTTGCTGACCGTTGCCGCCTTCTGGCCGGCGAAGCCTGCGGCGACGATGTCGTGCACTGCCTCCTTCGTCGCTGCGTCGGTGAGGTCTGCGACCTCGCGGAACCCACCGCCGCTGACCCCGGTGTTCAGTGCCCACTGCTCGCGTTCGCCTGCGCGGCCCGCTCGGATCAGCCATGCCTGCGCCATGTCGCGTTCCCTTCGTTGGGTCCTGGGCACAGACCGTAGTCCGGGTCCCGCGTCGCTCTCGTCCGCGGCACCAGAGCAGGCTCCGCCTACTGCTTGTTCCAGACGCCGCAGCCGTTCTCGAAGTCCTGGCCCTCGGAGAGCGTCACGGTCGGGACGCCGCCTTCGACGATGTCGTTGTCGATGATGTCGGCCTTGTTCGTCCCCGAGCGGTAGATGCCCCAGTAGCAGGCGCTCGTCACCGGCTCGGCCGTCCGGTAGGTGCCGGGCTGGATGTCCACGCCGACGGTCCACGTGCCGATCTGGATCTGTGACGCGGCGATCGCGTCCTCGGTCGCGGTGACGGCGGCCTCCCGCGCGGCCACGTCGGACTCGCGGCCCTCGAGCTCGGCCTGACGGTCCTCGAGGCCCTGCTCGCGCTCGTCCAGCGCGGCGACCTGCTCCGCGGCCTGCGCCTCGGCGTCGTCGGCGCGCTCCTCGGCGGCCTCGACGGCGTCGCGCAGTTCGTCACGCTCCTCAGCGACGGCGCGGTACTCCTCGCTCGCGGTCGGGTCGCCTCCGCCCCCGGCGGCGCCGATCGCGATGCCGACAACCAGGGCGGCGACGACGGCTCCGGGCCAGAGCCAGCGGCGGCGACCACGTGTTGCAGGGGCCGCGGAAGTGGGCGGGGCGGGAACCGGCGGCAGGGAGGTGCGGGGGCCGGAGCTGGGCGGCGGGGGCGGCGGAAGGGCGGTCATGGCGATCTCCTGGCTCGATGGGGCGGAACGCCTGAAGGATCGCCATGTCGGCATCTGGATCGAAGCCAGAGCCCTGATAAGGGGCCTTATCGCACGTGATGATGGTGGTGCACTGCCAGACTCATCTACGGTCGGCTCAGTTCCAGCGCGCCGGTGGGAGGAGGACGTTTGAGCGCAATGACTGCCACGCCCACTCTCGCGTCCCTCTCCGACATCGCCGCGCTCGCGGGAGTCCAGCGCCCGGTCCCGTCGATGTGGCGTCGGCGCTGGGCCGCGACGGAGGACCCATTCCCTGCCCCGGCCGCGCGCATCGGCGACCGCGAGCTGTTCCCGCTCGACGCCGTCGTCGGATGGGTCGAACGCCATGGCCTCGGCAACTCGCACACGATGCGCGAGGAGGCCGCGCTCTTCGCGTCGCTCGAGACGGAGGCGGACGCCCGCCTCGTCGTCGACGGTCTCGAGGCGTTGCTGGCCCTGAAGGCCGTCTCGGGTGCGACCCTCGGGGACCTCGACCGTCCTGCACTGCTCGACCTGGCCGATGACGCAGATCCCCTGGACGCCCACCTCTACCGCGAGATCGAGGCGCTCTCGGACACGGCACCCTCGTGGGCTGCGCGGGCGGATGCGATGGTCGAGGCGGCATTCGGTGTCGCCCCGGCGATCGATACGCTGACCCGCCAGCGGCGTCGTCTCGGGCTGGCGTCGCCGGCCACGTTCCACCCGGCCGCGACGGCGTTGTGCGCGGCCATCGCGGAGGAGCTCCTCGCGCCGGACGGGCGCCCTGCTCCCGTCCTGGTCGACCCGGCCGGTGCCGGTGAGCTGCTGCTGGCCATGCAGGAGCCCGCCGACGGCGATGCGCAGGTCGCCCAGATCCCCGACGCGCGCACCCCCGACGCGCGGTCGCTCCGGCGTCGCCTCGTCGCCTCCGGGTGGCAGTTGCAGAGCCCCTCGCCGGACGAGGGCCCGGACCGGCTCCCGGGCGCGCGCGCCCTCGTCGCTCAACTGCCCTCAGCGTCATGCCCCGACGCCTCGGATCTCGACGTCGTGGCGGCGGTGGAGGAGATCGCGCTCGCGCTGGGCCAGGACGACCGCGCGGTCGTCATCGGCCCGGCGGGCGCTCTCGCTGCCCGCACCCGCGACACGGCGACGCGGGAGGCCCGGGCCGGCGCCCTGCGCACCGGCAAGGTCCGGGCGATCGTCCGCCTCCGGGCGGGGCTGTGGCCGTCGCGGTCGCGGCAGCCGCTCGCGGTGTGGGTGCTCGGGGCGCCGCCCGACGGCGCGCCCATCCGCGACACGGCGGTCGCCGTCGCGGATCTCGCCGCCACCCCGCTGAGCCCTGCCGTGCAGCAGGACGTGGTGACGGACGTCCTGGCGGCGATGGGCGGGGTGGCGTCCGCACGGGCGCATGCGTTCCGGTTCGCGCGCCTCGTGCCGACGCCGTCGCTGGTGGCGACCGATGGCGACCTCGTGACCGTGGTGCCGCCGGTCGTCCGGCCGCGGCGGAGCCCGGTCGAGCTCGCGCTGGAGGCGCAGCGACTCGCGGCGACGGTCAGGGCCCCGGCGCCTGGCGTCTCGATCGACCTCGTCCACAACGAGCACGGCGGCGCGCGCACGGCGACTGTCGGCCAGCTGCTCGCCAACGGGGCCCTCCGACTGGTCTCTGCCAACCGAATCGACCCGGGCGATGTCACCCCGGGCGCGGCCGTCCCTGTCATCGGCCCGGACGAGCTTCTCGGTGCCCGACGGCGCGGCGAGCGTGGCGTGGACCGGCTCGCCTTCGCCGCTCGCTACCCGGCCGGCCGCTACACGGAGCCGGGCGACGTGGTCTTCTGCACGGCACCAGCGACCACGGCGATCGTCGACACCGAGGGCTTCTCGGTGGTCGTGCATCCCGCGCACGTCCTTCGAGTCGATCCGGGGCGGGCGCGGGGCCTGACGCCCGAGCTGCTCGCGCATGCACTGCGGAACGGTCCGGGCGTCGGGCCGTGGCGGTCGTGGCCCGTGCGGCTCGTGCCCCCCGGCCAGGAAGGCCCGCTCGAGGCCGCCCTCCGCGACGCGGAGCGCGCCCGCGCGGACGCCCGGGCGCGGCTCGACGCCCTCGACGCCCTCGCGTCGACGCTGGTCGAGGGCGTGAGCACCGGCGCCCTGGTGCTCAACCCGCCCACCGAACGTGACGATGCCCACCCAGGACAGGAAGGCTGACAGATGCCCCCGAGGACGAAGAAGGCGGCGGACCCGTCCGCGCCCATGACCATGAAGGAGCTGAAGGACACGCTCTGGAAGGCCGCGGACCGGCTCCGCGGGTCGATGGACGCATCGCAGTACAAGGACGTGATCCTCGGCCTTGTCTTCCTCAAGTACGTGTCGGACGCGTTCGACGAGCGCCGCGAGCAGATCCGCGCTGAGCTGGCGGCCGAGGGCTACCGCGAGGACCAGATCGAAGGCCTTCTGGATGACCGCGACGAGTACACCGGCGCGAACGTGTTCTGGGTGCCGACGACGGCGCGCTGGCGCTACCTCGCGCAGAACGCCAAGGGCACGCAGGCGGCGATGGGCCAGCCGGCGCAGACGATCGGCGAGCTGGTCGACAACGCGATGGACCTGGTCATGGGCTCGAACCCGAGCCTGGTCGGCACGCTGCCGCGGATCTTCAACCGCGACAACGTGGACCAGCGCCGGCTCGGCGAGCTGATCGACCTGTTCAACGACGCGCGGTTCGCGGGGAACGGCCAGACGCGGGCGCGGGACCTGCTGGGCGAGGTGTACGAGTACTTCCTCGGCAACTTCGCGGCCGCGGAGGGCAAGCGGGGCGGGGAGTTCTACACGCCGCGGCACGTGGTGCGGGTGCTGGTCGACGTGTTGGAGCCGTTCTCGGGCCGGGTGTACGACCCGTGCTGCGGGTCGGGCGGCATGTTCGTGCAGACCGAGCAGTTCCTCGAGCGCCACAACGCCGACCTGCAGGCGATCTCCGTGTACGGGCAGGAGTCGAACGAGCGCACGTGGCGCATGGCGAAGATGAACCTGGCCGTGCACGGCCTGAACGCGAACCTGGGGCCGCGCTGGCAGGACACGTTCGCACGCGACGTCCACCCGGACGTCCAGATGGACTACGTGCTCGCCAACCCCCCGTTCAACGTCAAGGTGTGGGCGCGGCACGAGTCCGACCCGCGCTGGAAGTACGGCGTGCCGCCGGCGACGAACGCCAACTACGCCTGGATCCAGCACATCCTGTCCAAGCTCGCACCGGGCGGATCCGCGGGCGTGGTGATGGCCAACGGCTCGATGTCGACCAGCTCCGGTGGCGAGGGCGACATTCGCGCCCGGCTGGTCGAGGCCGACCTGGTGTCCTGCATGGTGGCCCTGCCCACCCAGCTGTTCCGGTCGACGGGCATCCCGGTGTGCGTGTGGTTCTTCGCCAAGGACAAGGCGGCCGGGCCGCGCGGATCGGTGGACCGGACCGGTCAAGTGCTGTTCATCGACGCCCGGAACATGGGGTACATGGTCGACCGCGCGGAGCGCGCGCTGTCCGACGACGACATCGCCCGCATCGCCGGGACGTTCCACGCCTGGCGGGGGACACCCTCCGCTGCAGAGGCAGGCCTGACGTACGACGACCTCCCGGGCTTCTGCAAGTCCGCGACGCTCGCGGAGATCAAGGCCGCGGACTACGTGCTGACGCCGGGGCGGTACGTCGGGGCAGCCGAGGTGGAGGACGATGGTGAGCCGCTCAACGAGAAGATCGAGCGGCTGACCGGGGAGCTGTTCGCCCAGTTCGAGGAGTCCGCGCGCCTCGAGAAGGTCGTGCGCGAGCAGCTGGGCCGCGTCCATGGCTGAGTGGGAAGAGGTCGACCTCGCAGCCCTCGGCGCCCTGTTCGACGGTCCCCATGCCACCCCCGAACGTGTGGAGGAGGGCCCGTACTTCCTGAACATCGCGAGCCTCGACAACGGGCGACTTGACCTGGAGCAATCCGATCACATCTCCCGTGAGGAGTTCGCGCAGTGGACTCGTCGTGTGACGCCTGTCGCCGATGACCTCCTTTTCTCGTACGAGACCCGGCTGGGCGAGGCCGCCCTCATGCCCGCCGGGGTTGAGGCGTGTCTCGGCCGTCGCATGGCGCTGCTGCGCCCCGATCGCGCACGGGTGCATCCGCGCTTCCTTCTCTACCTCTACCTCTCGCCTGCAGTGAAGCGGACGATCGAGGAGAACACGATTCACGGGGCCACGGTGAACCGGATCGCCCTCTCGACGATGGGGAAGTGGCGCGTCAAGCTCCCGCCCATGTCAGAGCAGCGGGCCATCGCGGAGGTGCTGGGCGCGCTCGACGACAAGATCGCCGCCAACACCCGCCTCGCTACCGCCGCCGACGACTTGGCGCTCGCGGTCTATGACTCAGAGTTGTCCGGCGTGCCCCTGGTGTCGATGCATGACGTTCTCGAGCCCATCCTCGGCGGCACCCCGGCCAGAGATCGCAACGAGTACTGGAGCGGTGACGTGCCATGGGCGTCGGCAAGGGACGTGGCCGGGGCGCCTATGGGGGTGATTCTGCAAACGCTCGAGAGCATCAGTTCCCTGGCCGCATCCACAACGCGCGCACGCCGACTCGCACCTGGCACGGTCGTCCTGACGGCTCGCGGCACCGTAGGTGCTGTGGGGAGACTCCCGGACGGCGGAGCCGTCAACCAGTCCTGCTACGCATTCGAGCCCGGTCTCATTCCCCCTGGGGTCTTGTACCTGATGCTGCGGCGAGTCGCGGAGTCGCTTCGTGGTCTCGTCCACGGCTCGGTCTTCGACACCATCAATATGAGCACCTTCCAGCACGTAAGCGTGCCAGAGCTGGAGGTGGTCCGCGCTCCGAGCCTTGAGCGTCGAGTCGCGCCACTCCTAGGTGTTGTCGAGTCCAGGATCCGCGAGAACGCCACTCTGGCCGCCACCCGCGACGCCCTGCTCCCGGCCCTCATGTCCGGCGCGCTCCGTGTCCGCTACGCGGAGCGGCTTGCCGAGACGCTGACCTGACCTGCTGTTGCTGCCTGACCAACCGAAGGAAGGAGGCACCATGACCTCCACCCAGCCACACGAGCCGACCCCCGTCGATCGTCCCGCCGACGCCGAGCCGCACGAGGCGGCACCGCTGCAGGTGGCGAGCGCTCAGCCCGCGGTGACCGAGCAGCCCACGCCGTCGGGCACGCCGGCACCTTCGCCGGCGCGCAGGGCCTGGCTGCTCCCCACCGCCACCGGCGTCGGCGGTCTCGTCGTCGGGGCCGCCCTAATGGCGGGTGTCCCCGCGCTCCTGGACGCCTCGGGGCAGTCCAGCGTGCTCACGGACGCCTACGACGAGTGCGACCTGCAGTACCGCCCGGGAATCGAGCTCGCCGACGAAGGGCGCTCGATCACGTTCGACATGAGAGGCGAAGCCGACTCCGGTGGAGCGGATATCGTCGACATCGCCTGCATCTTCGCCGCACTCGAGATGCCCTCCGCGGTGTCGTCGCACATCGACCAGACCACGTCCATGGACGGCCGCCAGACGGAGAGCTGGGACGACGTGACCGTCTCCTGGTCGTACCACCCCGACCGCGGCCTCGACGGCGTCCTCGCCCTCACGGACGACTGAGGCGCGTCATGCCATACGAACTGGAACACCGTCTGGTCGTCGGGGTCGCGCCCAGCGCGCTCTTCGACCTCAGGGAGTCGGACGCTGCCTTCAAGGAGAGCCTTGACGCGTACCGGGACTACCAGGACGCGCACATCGACGAGCCCCTTCCGAAGGGCGCGGCGTTCCCGTTCATCGAGCGTCTGCTCGGACTCAACGATCTGTCCCCGGCACCGGACAACCCGCTCGTCGAGGTCATTGCTCTGGCCAAGGACGACGCCGTCACCGGTCTTCGGTTGATGAAGTCGCTGCGCCACTACGGGCTCAAGGTCGAGCGGGCTGTCTTCACAGAGGGCAAGGCCCCCTACGAGTACATCCCCGCCCTCAACATCTGCCTGTACCTCTCCGGCAACCACCACGACGTCCAGGCCGCTGTCGACTGCGGCTTCCCGGCCGGCGTAGTGCTCGGGAGAACCGCCCCTCCCGATAGCGGTGCGGACGAGCGCCACGGCGCATTGCGCGTTGCTTTCGACTTCGACGGCGTCCTTGCGGATCTCGAAGCTCAGCAGGTTTATGACCGCGAGAAGCTGGATGCCTTCCTTGCCTACGAAGAGGCTCGCGCCGACGAGCCACTCCGGCCAGGGCCGCTCGCGCGGCTGGTGCAGGCGCTCGGTCGGATCCAGCGGGCCGAGATCGACAAGTGCGCAGTCGACGCCGACTACATGCCGCGCGTGCGCCTCGCGCTCGTGACGGCCCGGCAGGCGCCGGCGCACGAGCGAGCGATCCGGACGCTGCGATCGTGGGACGTCCACTTCAACGACAGCTTCTTCCTCGGTGGCATCGAGAAGGCCCGCGTGCTCCGTGTTCTGCGCCCCCACATGGTCTTCGATGACCAGCAGGGCCACCTCGACCCGGTCGCCCGCGAGATCGCCGCAGTGCTCGTCCCCGTGCCGTCCGCGGCGCTGACCCAGCCCGTCTTGCCCGAGGAAGTGCCGGCAACGTTCGAGGAGCCCGTCCTGGTGAAGGAGACCTGATGGCAAGCCTGCACGAGGAAGCCTGGGAAGAACTGACCCTCGAGGTCCTTGCCGAGCCGCTCGGCTGGAAGCCCGAGCACGGCTCACACATCGCCCCCGGCTCCGGCGAGCGGGAGTCGTGGGACGAGATCCTCATCCCCTCGCGGCTGCGCGCCGCGCTGCGTGCGCTCAACCCGGCCGTGCCGCCGTCGTACCTCGAGCAGGCGTTCGCGATGATCACCGCACCCGCCTCGCAGGACGCGATCACCGAGAACTACCGCATCCACGGCTACCTCACCGAAGGCTTCCGCGGCCTCACGTACATCGACGAGACCGGCCAGGAGCAGACCCCGACCATCCGTCTGATCAGCGCCGATCCCGACGAGAACGACTGGCTCGCCGTCCGGCAGGTCACCATCGCCCAGGGCGACCTCGAACGTCGCTTCGACGTCGTGCTCTACCTCAATGGGATGCCTGTCGCGATCATCGAGCTCAAGCGCGCAGGCGCGGAGCAGGCCGACGTCGCCGCCGCCCGCGCGCAGCTCGACACGTACCTGCGCGAGTTCCCGCTGGCGTTCCGCTTCGCCGTCCTCGTCGTGGCGAGCGACGGCATCGGCGCCAAGTACGGCACCCCCTTCACGCCGCTGCACCACTTCGCCCCCTGGAACGTGGACGACGACGGCAAGGTCATCGGCTCGGAGGCCATGGGTGAGGGCGAGACGGCCCTCGACTCGCTGCTGCACGGGCTCTTCAACCAGGAGCGGTTCCTGCAGCTCCTCCGCGGGTTCGTCGCGTTCGACGAGAGCGACGACGGCCTGACCAAGCGCATCGCCAAGCCGCACCAGTACTTCGCGGTCACCAAGGCCATCGGCACGACCATCCAGGCCGTCCAGACGAACGGCAAGGCCGGCGTCGTCTGGCACACGCAGGGCTCCGGCAAGTCGATGGAGATGGAGCTCTACGCGAACCACGTGCTGCGGCACCCGAAGCTCGCGAACCCGACGATCGTCGTCGTCACCGACCGGACCGAGCTCGACGGGCAGCTCTTCCAGGCGTTCCAGCGCAGCCGGCTCCTCCCCGAGGCGCCGGTGCAGGTGCGGCGTCGCGAGGAACTGCGCGCCGAGCTCTCCGGACGCGTGTCCGGGGGCATCTACTTCACCACCCTGCAGAAGTTCGGCCGCAACCCGTTCGAGCGCGAAGCGGGGCTCAGCCACCCGCTGCTCACCGACCGGTCCAACGTCATCGTCATCGTCGACGAGGCCCACCGCAGCCACTACGACGACCTCGACGGGTACGCCCGCCACCTGCGCGACGCGCTGCCGCGCGCGACGTTCATCGCCTTCACCGGCACGCCCATCTCGTTCGCCGACCGGGACACCCGCGAGGTGTTCGGCGACGACATCGACATCTACGACCTCACCCGCGCTGTCGAGGACGGTGCCACCGTCCCCGTCTACTTCGAGAGCCGCCTGGTCAAGGTCCAGGTGGCCGAGGGCCTCAGCGAGGAGGAGATCGACTCCGCCGCCGACGAGGCGGCCATCGGCCTCGACGACGCCGAGCGCGAACGGATCGAGCGGTCCGTCGCCGTCGTGAACGCGGTCTACGGGGCTCCGGCGCGGATCGAGATGCTCGCAGCTGACCTGGTCGCCCACTGGGAGGACCGGCGGGAGGCGATGCGAGCGGTGCTCGGCACGCCCGAGAACCCGTCCGTCCCGGGCAAGGCGATGGTGGTCGGTGCGACTCGCGAGATCTGCGCGCGGCTGTACTCAGCCATCGTCGCGCTGCGGCCGGACTGGCACTCCGACGACCTCGAGCGCGGCGCCATCAAGGTCGTCTACTCCGGCAGTGCGACCGACCAGCCGCCCGTCTCCGACCACGTGCGGAGGGAATCGGCAAACGCGGTCATCAAGCAGCGGCTCAAGGACCCGGACGACGAGCTCGAGATCGTCATCGTCAAGGACATGATGCTGACCGGCTACGACTCGCCGCCGCTGCACACCCTGTACCTGGACCGTCCCCTCAAGGGCGCGCTGCTCATGCAGACCCTCGCTCGGGTCAACCGGACGTTCCGCGGCAAGCAGGACGGGCTTCTGGTGGCGTACGCGCCGCTGGCGGAGAACCTCGCCAAGGCGCTGGCCGAGTACACCGAAGCCGACCAGCACGGGAAGCCGATGGGCCGGTCGGTGGAAGATGCGGTGGCGCTTGTGCTCGAGCAGCTCGACAAGGTGCGGCAGCTGGTGGGCGGTTTCGACTGGCGATCGCGGCTGACCCGGCCAGGGGCCCGCGCGTACATCGCCGCCGTGATGGCCACGGTCGAGTACCTGCGGAGCCCGTCGACGCCCGGGAACGACGTCGAGCCTGATGAGGAGCCGCTGTCGTCGGCCTTCCGGCTTGAGGCAGCGAAGCTCACGCGTGCGTGGGCAATTGCGGGCCGCGCGGACGCGCTCGCCGAGCTGCGCGACGAGGTCCGCTTCTTCGAAGAGGTGCGCGTCTGGATGGGCAAGTTCGACGCCGAGGACCGTCAGGCCCGCGGCGAGCCGATCCCCGACGACGTCCAGCGGCTGCTCAACCAGCTGGTTGCCGGAGCCGTGGTGTCCAGCGACGTGCTCGACATCTACGAGGCTGCTGGCATGCCGCGCCCCGCGCTCAGCGACCTGACGCCCGAGCTCATCGCCAAGATCCAGCACGCCGAACGGCCACACCTGGCGATCGAGGCGCTCCGGCGGTTGGTGATGGAGGAGAGCCGGCGAGTGACGCGGCACAACCTGGTGAGGCAGCGGGCCTTCTCCGAGCGGTTGCTCGAGATCATGACCAAGTACACGAACCAGCAGCTCACCGCGGCAGAGGTGGTGGCCGCGATGATCGAGCTCGCGCGCGACGTCGCGCACGAGGGCAACCGAGGCGCCGAGTTCACGCCGCCGCTCGACGAGGACGAGCTCGCGTTCTACGACGCCGTGGCGTCGAACGAGTCGGCCGTCGAGGTGCAGGGGGAGGGAGTGCTGGCGCAGATCGCCCGCGAGCTGGTCGGCATCATGCGCCGGGACGTCAAGACTGACTGGACAGTGCGCGACGACGTCAAGGCGAAGCTGCGGTCGTCGATCAAGCGGCTGCTCGTGAAGTACGACTACCCGCCGGACAAGCAGCCCGGCGCGATCAAGCTGGTCATGGAGCAGATGGAGTCGATGGCGCCGCGGATCGCGGCGTGACGGTCGAAGTAGCCCGCCGGTGGTGTCGGGTCGCTGACGCGAGTCTCTGCGGACTGGAGGAGAGCCTTGACCTCGAACAAGCGAAGGAGCCGGGAGCCTTCGGGCCCCGAGATCAGCCTCAACGTGCGCAGGGCCGTGGAGCGGCACATCAACAGGCGCCTCCGTGACCGAGTCGACGCGGACCGGGCATCGGGCAAGACATGGGACCGGATCGCCTCCGACCTCAACCAGGCCACCGGTGGACGCTTCGGCCTTACCGGTGCGGCCATCCGCCGCTTCGCGGTCGAATCCAAGATCGACCTCGCGCCTCGGCCACGGAAGGCAGAGCCGCCTGTGCGCGCCGATCGAGCGTCCGAACGGAAACCCGCAGCCGCGCGGACTCGTCCGGCTCGTGAGGAGACGGTCGTCGAACGGCCGGAGGCTGCGGTCGGCACGATCGCGCACGCAGTGGCCGCGCTTCGGGGCAGGGCCGCCCCGGGGCGCACGCCCCGGGGTGTCGACCGGCAGCGCGCGACCCGCCACGTGAGCTCCTTGGACGAGCAGGCGCGGACTGCTCTCCTTGTCGAGCTCTTGGTGGCCAAACTCTCTCCGCCCGTGCGGCCCATCGAATCGAAGATGAAGCCATCGTCATCGGTCCGTGCCGTCTCCGGTGGGCTGCCGGGACTCGGAAAGCGGAGCTGAGTCTCCGACCCGTTGCCCTGCTGGCGCCGGTGCGAGGCCGTTGCGCCCCGTCGCCGGTTTCGCTCAACTCGGCGTCCCCAGTCGCCGATAACCAGATTGCACCTGCAACTGAAGTGTCCTACAGTCGCATGTGCAGCAGGTTCAAGCTGTTGAAGGAGCGAACACCATGGCTACCGCCGTGACCCCCAACCGCCTGCTCGCGAGCGAGCGTGAGTCTGAGCTCGCGCGCACCGCGCTCCAGTCGCTGCAAGGCCCGAAGGGCTACCTAGCGCTCGGGTCTGCCGGTGCCGCCGATGCGGCAGCTCAGCCGTTGCCGCGAGAGCTCGGTGTCCTGCTTCAGGAGGTGCTCCAGGCCGTGGCTGCAGGATCGACCGTGACAGTCGTGACGACTCCGAGCGTCGTGACGACCTCGACGGCTGCAGCGATGCTCGGGATCTCGCGACCCACGTTGATGAAGATGGTCCGCGAGGGCGACATCGCTGCGCACAAGGTGGGAACCCACACGAGGCTCCTTGCTGAGGACGTGCTCGAGTTCAAGCGCGCCCGCCGCGCGCGTGAGCGCGCAGCCTTCGAGGCGTTGCTTGAGGCGGAAGGCGACGAGTGAGTCACGGGCACGCGCCCGGCGCGTGCCCGTGACCACCGCCATACACGCAGGTACCTTGGCGGCGTGCAGGGGCCGGGGGCATACGGCGTCTTCGTGGACGCCAACGTCTGGTACTCCCGCACGCTCCGCGACTGGCTGGGCATGCTCTACACGACGCCCGAGAACGCCCCGTTCGTCGTCTTCTGGACCGAGGACGTCCTGGCCGAGCTCATCTACCACCTTCGACGTGAGCACCCGGACTGGGATGGTCATCGCATCACCACGATCCGAGACAGGCTCGCAGGCACGTTCGAGGCCGGTCGGCTCGAGGACTTCGCCGTTGATGGCACATACGCCGGGCGCGACCCTCGCGACGCTCACATCCACGCGGCCGCCGTCGCGTGTGGGGCAGATGCGCTCGTCACATGCAACGCGGCGGACTTCGTGTGGGACGAGAACACATCGAGCTACGAGGTGATGCACCCGGACGACTTCCTCCTCCTCGTCGACGACTCGAACCCTGGGCTCGTGTCGGAGGTCGTCGCGCGCATGTGCGACTACTGGGTGCGCCGGAACGGCGAGGTTGACCTCCCGCTTGGGCTCCGCCTCGCCGGCTGTCCGAAGTTCGCGGACCGGGCCCTCGCGCACCTGCATCGGCAGATGTAGCGAGGCGGTCGGGCGCGCCTACGGCCTGGCGAACTGGGCCCACCGCCACGCCAACCGCTCCCGATCCGGCCGATCTCCCCGCCGCTCAGGCACCGTCAGCACCCGTCCGTGCATCTCCTGCAGCCCGTGCTTGAGCATCGGCCCATCCACCTCCTCGAGCAGGTCGCGGTTGATCGCCACGCGGTAGTCCGGCGATACCCCGAGCATGTTCTGGTCGTAGGTCGCGTGGTGGATCTTGCAGAGGGCGAGGCCGTTCGGCGTCGTCGGGAGGCCGGGCGGGTCGTCGTTGCCGTCGGGGACGATGTGCGCCGCATCGAGCAGCGAGCCGTGCGCCAGTGAGCAGACGGCGCACCGTGTCGCGTAGGCGAGGAGCACGCGCGTCCGGAAGGCCGGTTGGTGCAGGCGCTGCTTGGCGAGCCGCATCGCGTACTGCCGTTGCGGCTCGGCCAGGTCGCGGACGTCGCCCATGAATCGGAACGCCTCGTCGAGCGCGATGATGAACGACCGCTCCTCGGGGTAGTCGTCCACCACGTACACCGGCATGACGGGTGTGTAGTAGTTCGCGACTTCCTTGCGGAAGAGGATGAGCGGCTGGCCGGTCTCCATCGCGGCGCGGAGCTTGCGGTTGTCGCCAGCCCACTCGTCGCCCTTGCGGTAGGCGTAGTGGAGGAGGCCGTCGTCGGCCTCGACGTCGTCGTACGGGCCGTTCGCTGCCGAGACGGTCGAGAGTGTCGAGGAGAAGCCGGCCGGGTTCCGGATGCCGCGCGAGAAGTCGATGATCGGCAGGTCGCGGCCGCCGATGCGGAAGCTCAGCAGCTCGTGGCGGTGCAAGAACCCGCCGTTCGCCTCGGCGCGCTCGCGCACCCAGTCCATGACAGCGGTGCGCAGGGCAGTCTCGAGGGACAGGTCCACGCGCGCCAGCTCACCATGGGCCATGTCCCCGTGACCAGGGCCGATCGGACGACGTCGGCGCCCCAGCGCAGACATGGCGTTGGCGATCACGATCCAAGCGGTGGTGATCAGGACGAGCGCGTCGAAGGGCGCCCCGCAGCGGAGGGCGTCGACTTCGGGCGTCGCGTCGCGCGGTGCACGGCGCGACGCGAGTGTGCTGAGAGCCGCACATCGAGGGCGGCGACACCACTCGGCTGGGACTCGCTCCGGACGCAGACGCCGCGGGGAGTGCCGCTGGCATCATGAGCATCGCCGCAGATGGGAAGGAACCCCGTGGACGCCAAGACCTACCCGTTGCAGGAGATCCTCAAGCCTGAGCGCCGGTACATCATCCCGACGTTCCAGCGCGACTACGAGTGGACGCTCGACGGTCAATGGAGGCTCCTGTTCGAGGACCTGGAAAGCACGGCTGACAGGCTGATCGAGGCGCGTGCGAGTCAGGGTGAGGGTTCTGCGATCCTGAAGAACAGGGAGCAGGACGTCACCCCCCACTTCCTCGGGGCGATCGTGTGCGCCGGCCTCCCGTTCGCGACTGGCGGTGTCGCGCTGCGCTCGGTGATCGACGGTCAACAGAGGCTCACCACGATCCAGCTCCTAGCGCGGGGGCTGCTGGACGTCCTCCAAGAGGCCGGGTCCGAGAGGCGCAAGTCTGTCCGCCGCATGCTCTTCAACCCCGACGACGTGGTGGACTCGCCCGAGGAGGTGTTCAAGCTGTGGCCGAGGCGACGGGACCGCGAGGTGTGGCCCGCTGCGATGGGTGATGCGGTGCCCGCCTACGCCGGGAGCAATGACCACCTGTACCTCCGAGCACGTCGCTACTTCGCGGAGGCCGTACGCGAGAGCGCGCGCAATGACACAGGTAAGCCCGACCCCGAGCGGCTCCAGGCCCTTGCGGACGCGTTGTCGAGCCTGTTCAAGCTCGTTGTCATCGACCTCGAGGACAACGACGACGCGCAGGTGATCTTCGAGGTGCTCAACGGACGGCAGACGCCGCTCGCGCCGATCGACCTCGTGAAGAACCTGCTCTTCCTGCGGGGCGAGCTTGGCGACGAAGACGTCGACCGGCTCTACGACACCTACTGGGCGGGCTTCGACGACGACTGGTGGAAGGCCGAAGTCGGCCGGGGCCATGCGGCTCGCGGGCGGCGTGACGTCCTGCTATCGGTCTGGCTCACCGCTGTCTCGGGTGAGGAGGCGAACGTGAGCCATCTGTACCGCGAGGCGCGGGAGTATCTCAACGGACCGGGCGCACCTGATACGGAGCACGTCCTACGCGAGCTGAGCGACTACGCCAAGGCCTATCGCGCCATCTACGGCGCAGAGGCCGTCGATCCGCGCCTGCGCGCGTCGTACGACAGGCTCAACGAGTTCGAGATCACCACGGCAGTGCCTCTCCTGGCCTGGCTGCGCATCGCATCCCCGGATGTGATCAGCCTCGACGACGAGGTTCGCGCCGTGCGCGCAGTGGAGTCGTGGGCGATGCGTCGCTCATACGTGGGTTGGCAGACGCGTGGATACGGCACACACTTAGCTCGCGTCCTGCGCGCGGCGAAGAACGCGTCCGACGCGGGCAAGAACGTCGCCGATGCGGTGGTCGATGCACTTCAGTACGGCGCGCTGGCCTGGCCGTCAGATGCTGAGGTTCGCGAGGCGTTCCGGACACGGCCGTTCTACAACGCCGTCGCGCAGTACCGAATCCGCGCGCTCTTCCGTGCGATCGACGACCAGCTACGCAGTGAGGACCCACACGAACCGCCCGCGGCGATCGGGTTCGATGGCCTGCAGATCGAACACGTGATGCCACGTAGTTGGATGATGCACTGGCCGCTGATCGGCGTGGACGGTACTCCGGTCGATCCTGAAGCCGGAGACGCTGCGTCCATGCAACGGGTGTTGGAACGTCGTCAGGCTCTCGATCGCTTGGGCAACCTGACCCTTGTCACGCAGGCGTTCAACCTCGACGTGTCGAACCTGGGGTGGCCCGCGAAGCGGCTGGAGTTCGTGAAGCAGGGCGCCCTCGTGATCAACAAGGGCATCGCCGCCGTCGACGACTGGACGGAGTCCGAGATCGACGCACGATGCGCGTTCCTCGCAGCGGTGGCAACCCGCGTCTGGCCAGGCCCGATTGCTCTCGGTGGGACGGTGCGCGTGAGCTCCGCGCCGGCGCCGGCGCCGGCGCAGCCAACGGTCGCCCGGGCGGAGCCTGGCGGTACCGGGTCGGACGCACCCGTCCCAGGGCAGCCTGTCGGCTCCGTCGCGCCCTTGGTCACAGCGCTCGAAACCGTAGGCATGCGGGTGGCCGACGCCGACGCGCCATGGCCCGGCTGGGGGATTGTCGTGAAGTGCATCGGCGGTAGCGCCTATCTGAATCGCACGAATGTCGATGTGCGGAGCGACCAACCCGGCCAGGTCGCGACATGGGCGGCAGCGGGGAAGGGTGAGGAACGAGGCGGCTACCTTCGGATCGCGCTCCGATGACCGGGCGGACGCACCTCGCCGGTGGTGCTCGCGGGCCCTACGACTACCCGCCTCGATGACAGGGCCACACCTCTACCCACCGGACCCGCACTTCGCGGGCTCCGCCTCTGGCGCCTCCGCCGAACGCGCCGTCCACGCCGCCCTCGCCTCCACCCTCCCCGAGAACGCCGCGCTCTTCGCCAACCTCGGCATCCTCGACGCCACGCGCGAGCACGAGCTCGACCTCCTCGTCGCCTGGCCCGGCGTCGGCCTCGCGGTCATCGAGACCAAGGCCGGTCACATCGAGCGCCGCGACGGCGCCTGGTACCAGGGCCGGCCACCCGACACCCACCGCATCGACCCCGTCCGCCAGGCGCAGGACGCGCGCCACGCTCTCACCCGCTGGCTCGCCGCGAACGGTGCGTCCGACGTCGCCCGCGCGCGCATCGTGCACCTCGTCGCCTTCCCGCACACCGCCGTCCCGGCGGATTGGCACGCGCCCGACGTGCCGCGCGCCCTCGTGCTCGACAAGCACGACCTGGCCGACGCCGCCGATCGCGTCCGCGCCGCCATCGAGCAGCACGGCGGTGGCCACGCGCCGCTGACCAGCACCGACGCCGACGTCCTCGTCGCCCTGCTCACCGCGCCGCTCCCGGCGCACACCGATGCCCTCACCCGCACCGAGCGACTCGCCGAGGACATCGCCGAGCACACCGGGCGCATCGACCGCCTCACCCGCGACCAGGCCGCGCTCCTCGCGGGCGCGCTCCGCCTCCAGAACCGGCTCCGCGTCGTTGGCGCGGCCGGGTCGGGCAAGACATTCCTCGCCCTCGAGACCGCCCGGCGTCGCGCCCACGCCGGCGAGCGCGTCGCCCTGCTCTGCTACTCGCGCGGCCTCGGCCGCTACCTCGAGCGCACGACGGCGTCCTGGCCCGCCGCCGAGCGGCCCGCGTTCGTCGGTCTCTTCCACGAGCTGCCCATCGCCTGGGGCGCCGCGCCCGGCGACGAGACCGACCCCGACGACTGGGAGCGCCGCCTCCCGCTCGACCTCGGCCGCCTCGCCGACGAGCGCCCCGACGCCGACAAGTTCGACACCGTCGTCGTCGACGAGGCCCAGGACTTCGGCGAGCTCTGGTGGCCCGCCCTCCTGCGCTGCCTGCGCGACCCCGAGCGCGGCGGCGTCGTCGTCTTCGGCGACGAGGCGCAGCACGTGTTCGCCCGCGACGGCGTCGTGCCACTGGACACCCCGCCCATCCAGCTCGACGAGAACCTTCGCTCCACCAAGCCGATCGCCCAGCTCTTCGGCGCGTTCTCCGACGACGTCGTCCGCCCCCGCGGGCACACCGGCGCGCCCGTCCGCGTGATCGACGTCGGCTACGACGCCGCGATCGCCGCCGCCGACGACGCCGTCGACGCGCTTCTCGCGGAGGGCTGGCCCGCGGGCGACGTCGCGCTGCTCGCCACCGGGCGCCGGCACGGGCAGCACCGCTGGCAGGTCGAGCAGGCCGGGCACGCCGCCTACTGGGATGAGTTCTTCACCGGCACCGACGTCTTCTACGGGCACGTACTCGGCTTCAAGGGGCTCGAGCGCAACGTCGTCGTGCTCGCCGTGAACGGGTTCCGCGAGGCCGAGCGCGCCCGCCGGCTGCTCTACACGGGCCTGTCGCGCGCGCGGATGCTGCTCGTGGTTGCGGGCCCGCGCGGGGAGATCGAGCGCATCGGCGGGGCCGGCGTCGTGCAGCGCCTGCGCGACGCGGAGGCGTGGGCGCCGGGCGGCTGACTCGCCCCCGCCGCGACCGTCACTCCCCGCGCATGCCCCAGGCACTGTTCACGAGGACGACGTCGCCGAGCTCGTGCCGGACGCCGTCGGTATCGACCGCAACCAGCCCGGTGGCGGTCATCGTCGCGCTCGGGATCCCGGCGCTCTCGTCCACCTCCGTGACCTCGACGACGCCCTCCACCAGCTCCCAGGTCTCGTCCACCCGTGGCTCGCCGACGACGACGCCGCCGCACCACGTGGCGAACAGGTCACGGCCCAGCCGGATCTCGCCTGTCCACGGACTGCCGTCCCCGAGCTCGACGCGCTCCTGGGTGGGCCGGGTCTCGCCGGGCGCCGGCTGGAGCAGGATCCCGACGGTCGCCGCGTCGTTCTCCGCCTGGAACCCGTCGCCGCACCCGACGGGCGTGCGGAGGTCGTCCAGATCGACCTCGACCTGCTCCCGCGGCGACGAGCCACACCCGGCGAGGAAGCCCAGCGTCAGGGCGAGGGCCCCCGCCATGACCGGTGCCGCGCGTCGGGGTCCGTCGTTCATCTCTCTCCTCGTTCGCATCGCTCAGCCCGCCGCCTACATCCGCCCGAGCATCTGCTCGAACGCGCACTCGCCGACGATCGGGATCCCGTACCCCGCGGCCTTCCGCGCCTTGCCCGACAGCGAGTCCGGATCGGCCGCGACCACCAGCGCCACCGACTTCGTCACCTGCGGGTGCGGCACCAGCCCGGCCGCGGCCGCCCGCCGCATCCACTCCTCGCGCGGGCGCGACATGTCGCCGGTGAACACCACGAGGTCGCCCGGCTTCAGCCGGAAGCGGTCACACCCGGCGCCCTCGGCCGCGTCGCCCGGCCCGGCCCCCTTCCGAGCCGCCTCGATCAGCTCCAGCGCCTCGCCCTTCTCCACGCACAGCAGCTCCGCCACCCCGATGAGGTCCGCGACCTCGTCCTCGGTCACCACCCCGTCGCGCACGGCCTCGGCCGCCAGCCCGGCCAGGTACTCACGGTGCAGGCGCCGCGCCGTCGTGCGCCCGATCCCCAGGCGCTCCGCGAGGGCGACGAGCGCCTCCCGCTCGCGCACCGACAGGAACCGGTCGAGCAGCGCCCGGTCGAGCATCGCGAGGTACTCCTGGTGCTCCGCCGGCCCGCACATCCCTGGCAGCCGCTCGACGATCCGCTCCAGGAACGGCACCGCCGCCTCCGCTGCCGCGGCCCCGCGCGCACAGCACCCGACGTCGCGCACCGGCACCGCGGGCCACGACGCCGTCTCCGCGAGCTCCAGCGCCCGCCACCAGTCCTCGGCGTCGCAGCAGCCCCCACCCTCGAGGACCCGCAGGTAGTACCCGAGCAGTTCCGCCGTCGCGGTCGCGTCCACCAGCGCCGCGTGCGCGCCCTCGAGCGGGATCCCGACGTGCGCGCAGCACCCCGCGAGCGTCCGCGGGGCCACCCCGGGCAGCAGCCGGCCCGACCAGCGCATCGTGCACAGGCAGGTCTCGGGAACCAGCGGCACGTCGTAGCCCAGCGCCGCGTACTCGGCCGCCACGAACCGCGCGTCGAAGGACGCGTTGTGCGCCACGAACACGCGCCCGGCCAGCAGCTCCGCCAGCGTCCCGGCGACGTCGCCGAAGGTCGGCGCACCCAGCACGTCCGCCGCCGCGATGCCGTGGACGTGCTGCGGCCCGAGGTCCCGCCCGGGGTTGAGCAGCGTGGTCCACGACCGCTCGCGCTCGCCGTCCGGCGACACGTGCACGACGGCGACCTCGACGATCCGGTCCGACCCGCCCGGGAACAGCCCGGTGGTCTCCACGTCGACGACGGCGTACCCCGCCATGCGCGCCTCCTCGCCCCGCTGCGACGCGGGATCATCCGCCCGCCACACGATCCCGCCAGGCCGACGCGCGGGCTGGGACCCTGGTCCCGTGACGGGCACCTACCTGGGCATCGACCTCGCGTGGGCCGAGCGGGCGCGCACCGGCCTCGCGGCCCTGGACGACGACGGGCGCCTGGTCGCCTCGACCTCGGTGGTGTCTTCGGCGGCGAGCGCGCATCCGTACCCCGAAGTCGGGACGCGCCGTCGGCGTCCCCGGCATGATGCGGGCAACCGGGCACGCCGCGCCGCCCGGGCCAGGTGCCCCACTGCCCGCCCCGCCCGAAGGACCGCCGATGAACCGCGCCGGTGCCATCCCGTCCGCCAGCCCGCTCCTGTGGGGGCTGGCACTGCTCTTCCTCGCGACGCCCCTGTGTGTCTGGCTGGCTCTCTCCGTCCCGGCGGAGTTCTTCCTGATGCTCGGCGTCGTCCTGGGGATCATCGGGGTGTGTGCGCTGGGGAACGGCCTGTGGGCGTTCCTCACGACCTTCGACCGCATGGCCGAGCGCTACCTCGGCCCCGCAACGCCCGGCGGGACGAGCACGGCGGACGACGCTACGGCCACCACCGATGCCGCCCCCGCCACGCCTGCGCGCGAGCAGTAGCGACCGCCCGCCGCTGTCCTGACCCGCCCGGCAGATCGTGCACTGGCGCGCCGGCAGAACGTGCATCGGCACCACCGCGATCCGGCCCTGTGGAGAACGCCCACGGCCCCCTGTGTCGCTCCATGATCGACGTCGGCCGGCTCCACGCCCGGAGTCCGGCGGCATCGAGAGCGGAGCATCATGACCACACGCCGACGGCGGTCGTCGCGGGAGCACGCCGGACCGGCACGCAGGGCAGGAGGCGTCGTCGCGAGCGTGGTCGTCGCGGCCATCGCGACCGCGCTCCTCGCCGGCTGCGCGAGCGAGCCGGAGGGCGACCCGGAGCCGGAGGCCGCACACGCCGCCCGCTGGGCGGGGCGGTCCGACCGCACGCCGAGCGTGGGTGAGTGCTGGCAGGAGCCCGACTACGAGGTCGTGAGGACGTGGTCGTGGTGGCAGGGATCGGCGCCGGTCGACTGCGCCGCGGAGCACAACTCGATCACGGCGGTGATGGGCGAGCTCCCGGCCGACTTCCCGGCGCCGTGGACCGAAGCCGGAGAGCGGCGCGAGTTCACGGACGAGGAGCTCGGTCTGGTGCATCGGGCCTGCGCGGGTGGGATCGGTCCGGAGCTCGGGCTCCGCGAGGGCTGGCGCGCCACGTGGTTCTGGTACCTACCCTCCCCGCGCGAGTGGGCGGCGGGCGAGCGGTGGCTGCGCTGCGACGTGGCCGTGATCGCGCTCGGGCCGCTCTCGCCGATGGTCGTCGAGCCGCTGCCCGCTGACGTCGCGGCCGTCAAGAGCCGACTCCTGGACGAGTACAGCCTCTGCCTCGACACGCCGTACCCAGCGGAGGGCCACCGGCCGTGGGACGACCCCGACAGCAGCGTCGCGGTGTCGTGCGACGGGGCGTACCAGTGGAGGCACGTGATGTCCCTGCTCAACCGCGACGAGAACCTGCCGCCCCAGGAGGTGCTGGTCGAGCGCATCAAGGGGCAGTGCCAAGAGCTGATCGACCTGAACCAGGCTTTGGGCGCCACGGTGTACTTCCCCAGCGAGGAGACCTGGGCTGAGGGCGTCCGAACCTCCACGTGCTGGATCCACTACTGATTCGGCGCTCCACGCCCGGAACTCGGTGTTGCCGAAGGGCGCCCCTCCCGCAGACTGCCGGGGTGACCGCCACCGGCAGCACCCCCGCCACCCGCTGGCGGGTGCTCGTCGAGGGCACGTCCGACGCCGCTGCTCTCACTACCCTCGCGGCGCGCCTCGGCCACGACCTGACCCGCGTCGCCGTCGTCCCGATGGGCGGCATCACCAACCTGCGCGCCCACCTGCGCGCCGCCGCGGCCGACGGCGTCCCCGCGGCCGGGCTCTACGACGCCGCCGAGGAGCGCGTCGTCCGCCGCACCCTCGCCGTCCTCCACGACCTCCCGGCCGATCCCGCGCGCCTCCACCCGGCAGACGCCGCCGACCCCGGGGACCCTGCGGCGCACCACCTCTTCCGCTGCGAGCGCGACCTCGAAGACGAGCTGATCCGCGCCTGCACGCCCGGCGCCGTCCTGGCCGCGCTCGCCGAGCACGGCGACCTCGCGCGCTTCCGGGCGTTCCAGCGCCAGCCGTTCCAGCGACCGCGCCCGCTCGACGCGCAGCTCCGCCGGTTCCTCGGCACCACCTCCGGACGCAAGCTCCTCTACGCGACGAGGCTCGCCGCCGTCGTGCCGCTGGAGCGGACGCCGACGCCGATCCGTCGCCTCCTCGACCTCGTCACCTGAGCGCCCCCGCCGCGCGCAGACCCCGGGGACATCGCCCGCCAAGTCCCGGACAGCCGCCCGCCCGTCGTGCGACCGTGGCGCGTGGCCACCGGACCCGCGCCCGCACCCACCCCCGCAGCGCCTGCGCCCCGCTTCTCCCGGCGCACGGTGCTCGTCGC
>JAEZZV010000301.1 GCA_023418375.1 Actinomycetes bacterium
GGCGGGCGCAGCGCGTCGTCGAGGAGCGCGGCGAGCCGGGCCAGGGCGGCGTCGCGGTTGCGCAGCTGCGACCGGTGCTCGGACGCCACCACCGTGAGGACCCCGTCGACGAGCCTGCGGGCGAGGCGCTCGACCGCTCGCGCGCGCAGGTCGGGCGGCAGGGCCGTCGTGCCGGCGAGGTCGAAGGAGAGCTCGACCCGCGAGTCCGTCGTGTTCACGCCCTGGCCGCCGGGGCCGCTCGACCGCGAGAAGCGCCAGCTCAGCTCGGCCGCGTCGATCGCGTGGCCGGAGCGCAGGAGCAGGGGGTCGGGCACGGCCCCAGCCTGCCACCCGTGGTGCGGCCGTCGCGGGACATGGGGCAGGGTGGGCGCGTGGTGACGCTGCGCGGCTACCGGCCCGACCGGCCGCAGGACCTGACGGACGTGTACGACGTGTGCGTGCGGACCGCCGACGCCGGCGAGGACGCCCGCGGCGTGCTCTCCGAGGACGACCTGTGGGGCGACATCTTCGCCGGGCCCTACCTCGCGCTCGAGCCCGAGCTGGCGTTCGTGCTCGACGACGGCGCGCGCGTCGTCGGCTACGTGCTCGGCACCGCGGACACCGCTCGCTGGGCCGCCGAGCACCGGGCCCGGTGGCTGCCGCGCGTCGCCGACCGGTACCCCCTGGGGGAGGCGCCGACGGACCGTGAACGGGATCTCGTCGACCTGCTGCACCACCCGGAGCACAACGTCCGCCCCGAGCTCGCCGACCACCCGGCGCACCTGCACATCGACGTGCTGCCGGAGTACCAGGGCGGAGGCCACGGCCGCGCCCTCATCCAGGCGTTCCTGGCGGCGCTCGCGGCGCGGGACGTCCCGGCCGTCCACCTCGGGGTGTCGCCCAGCAACACCCGCGCCCGCGGCTTCTACGCGCACCTGGGCTTCCACGAGCTGCCGGTCGTCGAGCCCGACGTCGTCTACCTCGGCCGCACGACGGGCGTCGCCGCGTGACGGCCGGGCCGCGCGGCAAGGCAAGATGGTGACCATGGAAAAGGTGCGAGCCGCCCTGCAGCGCTACCGCGTGATGGCCTGGATCACGGGCGTGATGCTGCTGGTGCTGACCGTGGAGATGCTGCTCAAGTACGTGCTGCAGGTCGACGACGCGGTGCTGCGCTGGGTGGAGTGGGTGCCGTTCGCGCACGGCTGGATCTACGTCGTCTACCTGGTCACGGTCATCGACCTGTGGAGCAAGCTCCGCTGGCGGTGGGGGCGGCTGGTCACGATGGTGCTCGCCGGCGTCGTGCCCGTGATGTCGTTCGTCATGGAGGTGCGGGTGCACCGCGACGCGCTGGCCGCCGCGGGGCTCGCTCCGACGTCGGGCCCGGCCGCGGCGCCCGCCGTGGACGCCGGCCGCGAGGGCCCCCGCCGGCCTCACTAGACTCCGAGGGTGACCCAGCCTCCCGGGGGAACCCCGAGCGCCGAGACCACCGCCTCCGCACCGCAGGCCGCCGCCGAGCGGCCGGTGCTCGTCGTCGACTACGGCGCCCAGTACGCCCAGCTCATCGCGCGGCGCGTGCGCGAGGCCCACGTGTACTCCGAGATCGTGCCGCACACCTGGTCGGTGGAGCGGATGCTCGAGCGCAGCCCCGCGGCGGTCATCCTCTCGGGCGGGCCGGCGAGCGTGTACGAGCCCGGCGCCCCCGCGGTCGACCCCGCGCTGTTCGAGGCGGGCGTGCCCGTGCTCGGCATCTGCTACGGCTTCCAGGCGATGGCGCACGCGCTGGGCGGCGCCGTCGACGCGGCCGCCACCGGCGAGTACGGGGCCGCGACGGTGGCCGTCGACGAGCCGGGGGTGCTCCTGACGGGCTCGCCGAGCGAGCAGGCGGTGTGGATGAGCCACGGCGTGGCCGTGACGGCCGCGCCCGAGGGCTTCGAGGTGCTGGCGCGCTCGGCGGGCGCGCCGGTCGCGGCGTTCGAGGACCGCGCGCGCCGGCTCTACGGCCTGCAGTGGCACCCGGAGGTCAAGCACTCCCCGCTGGGCCAGCGGGCCCTGGAGAACTTCCTCTACCGGGGCGCGGGGCTGCGCCCGGACTGGACGGCGGGGAACGTCGTCGCCGAGCAGGTCGCCGCGGTGCGCGCCCAGGTGGGTGACGCGCGCGTCATCTGCGGGCTGTCGGGCGGCGTGGACTCCGCGGTGGCCGCCGCGCTGGTGCAGCGCGCCGTGGGCGACCAGCTGACCTGCGTGTTCGTCGACCACGGCCTGCTGCGCCGCGGCGAGGCCGAGCAGGTCGAGAAGGACTTCGTCGCCGCCACGGGCGTGCGGCTCGTGGTGGTCGACGCGCGGGAGCAGTTCCTGGGCGCGCTCGCCGGGGTGACCGACCCGGAGACCAAGCGGAAGATCATCGGCCGGGAGTTCATCCGGTCCTTCGAGGCCGCGGCCCGCGACCTCGTGGCGGAGGGCGGCGCGACCGGCGAGGAGGTGCGCTTCCTCGTCCAGGGCACGCTCTACCCCGACGTCGTGGAGTCCGGCGGCGGCGAGGGCGCGGCGAACATCAAGAGCCACCACAACGTGGGCGGCCTGCCCGACGACCTGCAGTTCGAGCTCGTCGAGCCGCTGCGGACGCTCTTCAAGGACGAGGTGCGCGCGGTCGGGCTCGAGCTCGGGCTGCCCGAGGGGATCGTCTGGCGGCAGCCGTTCCCCGGCCCGGGCCTGGGCATCCGCATCATCGGCGAGGTGACCGCCGAGCGCCTGGAGGTGCTGCGGGCCGCCGACGCCATCGCGCGCGAGGAGCTCACCCTCGCGGGCCTCGACCGGACCATCTGGCAGTGCCCGGTGGTGCTCCTCGCCGACGTGCGGTCGGTCGGCGTCCAGGGCGACGGGCGCACCTACGGCCACCCGGTCGTGCTGCGGCCGGTGAGCTCGGAGGACGCCATGACGGCCGACTGGACGCGCGTCCCCTACGACGTGCTCGCGCGCATCTCCAGCCGCATCACCAACGAGGTGCGCGAGGTCAACCGCGTGGTGCTCGACGTGACGAGCAAGCCGCCGGGGACCATCGAGTGGGAGTGACCGGGGGCGTGACCGCGTCCCAGTGACGTCCCCGACGTCAGTCGGCGCCCACCCGGGGGCCGCGGGGCTGCGGTAGGCCGCCGTTCTTCTGGCGGTACATGGCTGCGTCCGCGGCGGCGAGCAGGCCGTCCGCGGTCGCGCCCTCGCCGGGGCGCGCGACAGCGGTCCCCGTCGAGGCGCGCACGTGGTGCCGCGTCCCGTCGACGCGGACGGGGTCGGCCAGCGCGGCGGTGACCCGGCGCAGCACCTCGCGCGGGACGACCGTGGGGTCGCCCTCGGCGACGATCACGAACTCGTCGCCACCGAGCCGGGCCACCACGTCGTCGGCGCGCATGGCGCGGGCCAGCCGCCGGGCGACGACGGCGAGCACGCGGTCGCCCGCGGCGTGGCCGTGCACGTCGTTGACGGCCTTGAACCCGTCCAGGTCGCAGAAGACCACGGTGACGGCGGCCGAGGTGCCGAGCCCGACGCGGTTCAGGGCGTCCGAGAGCCGCTCGCCGAGCTCGCGGCGGTTGGCCAGACCGGTCAGCTCGTCCCGGCGCGCCGCCCGCTCCAGTCCCGCCCGGGATCGCTCGTGCGCGCGGGCGAGCATGCCGATGCGCAGGACCACGAGTGCCACGAGGGCGAGCATCCCGGCGCCGAGGGCGACCCCGTCGACCTCGCGCCCGCTGACCGCGAGCGCGATCGACGCGAGGGGCCCGACGGCGAGCACGGCGCCCAGCGAGCCCAGCGTCGAGGCGCCGAGGCCCGGGGCGGCGCACCGGTGCTGGTCCCCGCTCCGGACCACCGTCGGGTGCCAGACCGCGGCAGCGGTGGCGCAGAAGGCGACGATCCACAGCGGCGTGATCCACCACGCGCCGTCCGGCTGCTCGGCCGTCGTGGTCCCGATGCGGGCGGCGAAGCCCGCCGTGGTCGCACCGGCCGCGACGACCAGGTACCGGACGGCCGGCGTGCGACCCTGCTCGGCCCGAGCAATGGTCACCAGGCAGCCGGTGGTCACGCCGAGGGCCAGGACGCAGGCCATGGACGCGAGGCCGAGTGAGGTGGGGGCGGTGCCGAGGTCCGGCCCGACCCCGCAGGCCCACAGGACCAGGCTCACGGCCACCGTCACGATGCCGGCGTCGACGAGGCCGGCCTGGGCGCGCCCGTCGCCACGCAGCAGGACGCACGCGCTCGCGACGACGAAGGAGCCGAAGGTCAGGACGGGGACCACCGCGAGCACCGGGCCGGCGTACGTCGTGCCGCGGAGCCACACGAACCAGACGACGCTGTACGCCAGGAGCACGACCAGGCCCGCGCCGAGCCAGTCCCAGGGTCGCGGGTACGTCGGCCGCCGCGTGCGTCGGGCACGGACGACGGATCCGAGGGCGAGGAGCAGCGCCACCTCGAGCACGACGCCCTGGGCGAGGCCCCGCAACGGGAGGCTCGCACCCACCAGGACGGCGGTGCACACCAGGAAGCGGTTCCGCACGGCACGTTCCGCGAGGCGTGGCACCGGTCCATGATCGCAGCCACAGGAGGCGCCCGACGTCCGAAGGTCCCTTCACCCGGCGGGCGGCTCAGCCCGCCGGCGGGCCCGCCGTGCCCTCGGGGCGTTCGGACGCCGGCGTCCCGGACGCCGGGAGCCGCGGGAGCGCCGTCGTGCGCAGCACGCCGTGGCGACGCGCGCGCTTCTGGCGGTACATCGCGGCGTCTGCGGCCGACAGCAGCCGGTCGGCGTCGAGCCCCGGTCCGGGCGTCCCGACCGCGGTGCCGGTGGCGATGCCGACCCGCGCGGTCAGCGGGCCCACCTGCACCGGAGCCTCCACGACGGCGGCGACGCGGCGCACCGTCTCGCTGGCCAGGACGCTGGGGTCGCCCTCGGCGACGACGACGAACTCGTCACCGCCGAAGCGCGCCACCAGGTCCTCCTGGCGGACGGCGCCGAGCAGCCGGCGCGCGACGACGGCCAGCACCTCGTCGCCCACGTGGTGCCCGTGCACGTCGTTGATCTGCTTGAAGCCGTTGAGGTCGGCGAACGTCACGACCACGGCCGGCGCCTCGCCGGACTGCACCCGGGCCACCGACTGGGCGAGCCGCTCGCCCAGCTCGCGCCGGTTCGCCAGGCCGGTGAGCTCGTCGTAGCGCGCCATCCAGGCGAGCCTCGCCTGGGCCTCGTCGCGCGACCGCGACAGCAGCCAGATGCGGGTGAGCACCACCGGGATGAGCACGAGCGTCGAGACGCCCCCGAGCAGCTCGCCGCGGTGCCCCGCCGTCAGCTCGTGCGAGAGGCTCACGGCGGGCCCCACGGTGAGCGCGGCCCCCGTGGCGATGATGGTGGCCGTGCTGAGGTGCCCGACTCTCCGGACCCCCCGGGACGCCAGGCCCGCGGCTGCGGGGTGCGCCATCGCGCACGCCAGCACCGCGTACGCCAGCACCAGGACGGGGCCCGGCCACCACGCGCCCGTCGTCCCGCCTGGCGTCGTGGAGACGGCGCGGCCGAGGGTGGACGCCGTGAGGAGGACCGCGGCGAGCGGGAGCAGGCGCAGCGGCAACGGCCGCTCGACGCTCGTGTGGTGCATCGTCACGGTCGCCCCGACCGTGGCCGCCTGGACCAGCAGCGCGACCGTCGCCGCGTACTGCTGGGCGTCGGTCATGCCGGCTGCCTCGGTGAACGGCTCCAGCACGAGCTGCCACAGGGCCACCGCCGCGGACGTCGCGATGATCGCCGAGTCGAGCAGCGCACCGCTCGGCCCGGGGCGCGGGGCCAGGAGCAGGAGCACGGCCGCCACCAGCACCGCGGCGAAGCCCAGGGCCAGTGGGACGGCCTGCACGTTCAGCACCGGGAGCCCCAGCAGGTCGATGCGGACGAGCCAGAGGACGTCGGTCAGCACCAGTGCGGCCACACCGCCGACGAGCCAGCCCAGGCTCGCGTGACGTTCACGTCCCCGGGTGTGGAACGCGGCCAGCGCGACGCCGAGCGTGAGCGCCCCGGCAGCGGCGACGACCGCGTCCTGGGCGGTGCCGCGCGTGAGGACGGCGGACGCCAGGAGAGCGGCGCCGACGACGGCGACGGCGGCGGGCCGTCGGGAGGACGGGTCCACCCACCAAGAGTGACAGGGTCCGCCCGCGAAGTGACCTAGCCTGCGCGCGCCGCGACGCGCGCGCCGCGACGGCCGCTCGCGACGGTGCGTTGCCCCGTCACCGGGCGGCGCGGCCCTTCTCCCGGTACATCGCGACGTCCGCCGCCGAGAGGAGATCGTCGAGGTCGACGGCCTCGCCGGGTCGGACCACCGCGGTGCCCAGGCTCGCGCGGCACCGCAGCACCGTGCCGCCGAGGTCGAAGGGGTCGGCCAGCGCGCCGTCGAGCAGGTCACGGACGCGCTGGGCGAGCCCGTCCGGCTCGCCCTCGCAGACGACGAGGAACTCGTCGCCGCCGAACCGCGCGACCATGTCCGACGCGCGGAGCCGGTGGCGCAGGCGGTCGGACACGGCGACGAGCAGCCGGTCGCCGGTCGGGTGACCGAGCCCGTCGTTGACGGACTTGAAGTCGTCGAGGTCGACGAAGGCGACGACGGCCCCGGGGGCGCGCCCGTCCTGCACCCGCGCCAGGGTCTCGCGCAGCTGCGTCGTCGCCGCGCGGCGGTTGGCGAGGCCGGTGAGCTCGTCGTGCTCCGCCAGGTGCGCCAACCGCGCCTCGGCCGCGTGGTACAGCCGTGCCAGGAGGAACACGCGCGTGAGCACGAGCGGGACGACCACGAGGGCGCTCGCGGCGACCAGGACGCCGTCGACCGTGTCGCCGAGCGCCGCCTGCGCCCCGACGATCATCGGCGCGACGAGCAGCGCCGCGCCCAGGCCGAGGATCCGACCGGTCGTGAGTCGCTCGACCGCGGGCGGGACGGCGACCGTCGAACCCGACGGGTGCAGGGCGGCGGCGGCGAGGCCGGCGTACGCGACGCCCCAGAAGACGGCGACCCACCACGGCGCACCGGCGGCCGGGTCGTCGGCGGCGAGGACCTTGGCGACGTTGCCGCCGAACCCCGCCGCGGCGGAGGTGAGCACGTACCCGACGCCGGCGTGGCGCTCGGGCTGGGCGAGGAAGGACCGCAGGAGCGCGCCCGTCATCGCGCCGAACAGCAGGAGCGTGAGCACGGCAGTCACGCCGGTCGCCGTCCCCGCGTCGACCTCGTCCAGGTGCGGCCACATGAGGAGCGCCCAGAGCCCGCTCGTCGCCGTGACGGCCATGAGCGCGGCGTCGATGAGCGCGCCGGGGTTGCGCCGCCCGGGCGGGGAGAGGAGCAGGAGCGGCCCGAGGAGCAGGCCCGTGTAGCCGAGCGGCAGGGCGACGGCACTGACCGTGGCCGCGGCGTCCGCGTCGCCCGTGACCAGGGGCAGCACCACCGAGCAGGCCGCGTCGACGGTGAGGACGACGACGCCGAGGAGCACCGCCCGCCACGCGCGCACGGGTGCCCGTCCGGTGAGCACCTGCCGTCCGATGACGACCATGGCGGTCGCGGTCGCCACCAGGGCCGCGGGACGCCGGCCGGCGGTCGCGGCGACGACCGCCACCGTGACCACGAGGACGAGGAAGACCAGGTGCGATGCACGGGCCGCGTCAGGTCTATCCACGCCTACCCATCGGCACCGACGGGACCATGGTCAACCCGAACCGCGGGAAGTCACCCGCCGGTGCCGCGCGGCCGGGACGGCGGCCGCGCCGTGCGGCCCTGGGGCTGAGCGGGTTCGCCGCGTCCGGGGCGGGCGGCGTCCCGGGGCGGGGCTAGCCTGGCCGGGTGCGGATCCTCCACGTCTCCGACTGCTACGCCCCGCGCACGGGCGGCATCGAGTCGCAGGTGCGGGATCTCGCCCAGGCGCAGGCGGCGGCCGGCCACGAGGTGCACGTCCTGACGGCGACCGTCGGCGAGGCGGGCGAGCGCGGCGGCATCGTGCAGGACGACGGCGGCGTGCAGGTGCACCGGCTGGGCGCGCGGCTGCCCTTCGAGCTGCCTGTCAACCCCGCCGCGGTGCCGCGGATGCGGACGGTCATGCGCGGGGTCGCGCCCGACGTCGTGCACGTGCACGCGGGCGTCGTCTCCCCGTTCGCCTACGACGGTGCGCGCGTCGCCCTGCGAGAGGGCCTCCCGCTGGCGATCACGTGGCACTGCATGCTCGACGGC
>JAEZZV010000310.1 GCA_023418375.1 Actinomycetes bacterium
ACGCCGGACAGCACCGGCAGGCCGTCGTCACCGGACGACCCGCCGGGCGCACGCACGGCGACCCAGGCGGCGTCGGGCACGACCTCCTCGACCCAGGTGGCCGCCCGGCCGCCCGTCAGCTCGCGCGTGCCGCCCGCACCGGCCACCTCGACCACGGCGCCGCCGCGCACGATCGCGCGCACGGACCCGCCCGCGACGGTGACGAGCGCGAACGGCGGCATCGCGGCCAGCCCGCCGACCAGCAGGGGCTGGAGCTGGGCCGCGGTGTCCGCGCCGTCGCGCAGGGACTGCCAGACGGCGTGCACGACGTCCGGGGGCGTCCCGGGCTCGAGCAGGGCCACCGTGCCGTCGGTGACCACCGCGAACCAGGAGCCGGTGGTGTACCGCGGGACGATCATGGCTGTTCCTCCGTCCGGGTCAGGCGCGGCACGGTCGCGCCGTCGACCTCCTCCGCCCACGCCGCCGCCGCACGGGCGGGGGACGGCGCGGTGCGCTCGCCGTGCGCGCCGCCGCCCGGCGCGACCGTGGCCACGTCGACGACCACGGCGCTGATGTTGTCGGCCCCGCCGGCGGCCACCGCCTCGGCGACCAGGCGCTCGGCCGCGGCCTGCGGGTCGGTCACGGAGGCGAGCACCTGCTCGAGCCGCTCGTGCGGCAGCTCGATCGTCAGGCCGTCGGTGCAGACGAGCAGCCGGTCGGCCGGCCCAGCGGGGATGAGCCAGTAGTCGGGGGACGGTTCCGCGTTCGTCGCGATCGCCCGGGTGACGACGTGCCGCTCCGGGTGCACGCTCGCGTCCTCCGGGTCGATCTCGCCGCGGTCAATGAGGTCCTGGACCACCGAGTGGTCGACGCTGATCTGCTCCAGCCAGCCGTCGGCCAGGCGGTACACCCGCGAGTCGCCGATGTTGAAGACGAGCCAGTACTCCGCGCCGTCGTACGCGGCCACGGCCACGCCGGCGACGGTCGTGCCCGCCGTGCGGCCGCTGTCGACGACCTCCCGCAGGCGGCGTGCCGTGCGCCGGAAGCACGCATGGATCTCGTCGGGCTCGGCCACCGGCCGGCCGGCGAGCTGCGCGAACTCCTCGACCGCGAGCCGGCTCGCCACGTCGCCGGCCGCGTGCCCGCCCATGCCGTCGGCGACGAGGAACACCGGCGGGTACGCCAGGAGCGCGTCCTCGTTGATGCGGCGCACCAGACCACGATCGGTGGCCGACCCCCATGACGTGCGCACGTTCGCGTCCTCTCGCTCACGGTGACGGCGCGCCAGGCGCGCCGTCACCGAAGGGTAACGATCCCCGTCGCTCCGCGGCGCGGGACAGGTACCACCTTTCGGCTGAACCGGTGGGAAACGGCACACACCGGTGCGGCGGAACCGTACCCCGGGTGTGTATCGGCCTGTCAGGCCGTCCGGTCAACCAGCGAGTGTGTGAAGGTCTCGAGCGCAGCCCGCACCGGACCGTCGGGCAGGGGCGCCAGGGCGTCGAGCGCGCGCCGCTCCCAGGCCTGGGCCCGCTCCCGGGTCGCGGCGAGCACCTCGTGCTCGCGCAGCGCGGCGACGGCGGCGGCCAGCGCAGCGTCGTCGGACAGGTCGGAGTCGAGCAGGGCCAGCAGGTCCGCGTCGGCGGGCCCTCCGTCGCCCGAGGCCACGCGCGCGCGCAGCAGCAGGACCGGCATCGTCGGCACGTGGTCGCGCAGGTCCGTGCCCGGGGTCTTGCCGGTCACCGCGGCGTCGGAGGTGAGGTCGATGACGTCGTCGGCGAGCTGGAACGCGACGCCCGCGGCCTCGCCGTAGGCCACGAGGGCGGCCTCGAGCTCGGGCCCCGCGCCCGAGAACATCGCGCCGAAGCGCGCGGACGAGGCGATCAGCGACGCCGTCTTGTCCGAGAGCACCTGCAGGTAGTGCGCCACCGGGTCGGCGCCGGCGGCCGGACCTGCGACCTCGTGCAGCTGGCCCAGGCACAGCCGCTCGAACGTCTCGGCCAGGATCCGGATCGCCTCGGCGCCCAGCCTCGCCGCGATGGCCGACGCGCGGGCGAACACCAGGTCGCCCGTGATCACGGCGACCTTGTTGCCCCAGAGCTCGTGCGCCGACGGCGCCCCGCGGCGCACGGGCGCGGCGTCCATCACGTCGTCGTGGTACAGCGTGGCCAGGTGCGTGAGCTCGACGACGACCGCCGCGTCGACCAGCTCGCTGCGGTCGGCGTCGCCGAGGTGCCCGCAGAGCAGGGTGAGCATCGGGCGCAGCCGCTTGCCGCCGGCGTCCACGAGGTGCCGGGCCGTCTCCCCCGCCAGCGCGTCGGAGTGCGCGACGGCGTCGCGCAGGCGCTGCTCGACCGCCGCCATCCGGGCGGTGACGGCGTCGGCGAGCACCGGCTCCACCGGCGGCAGGGCCGTCACGGCAGGAAGCGCGCCGCGTCGGCGAGCAGGCTGAGGACGGGCGAGGGGAGGACGCCGAGCAGGATCGTGCCGACCGCCGCGGCGCCGATCGCCACGATGGTGAAGCCCTCCCCGCCGATGACGGTGGTGCTCTCGCCGGGCGTGCCCGCCGGGTCGGTGAAGTACATGAGCACGATCAGGCGGACGTAGAAGAACACGGCCGCCGCCGAGGCCAGCACGCCGACGAGCGCGAGCCACCACAGGTCGCCCTCGATCGCCGCGGCGAACACGGCGAACTTGCCGGTGAAGCCCGCGGTGAGCGGGATGCCGGCGAACGACAGCAGGAACAGGGTGAACGCGGCGGCCAGCCACGGGCTGCGCTTGCCGAGGCCCGCCCACTGCGACAGGTGCGTCGCCTCCGCGACGACCGCGTCGCCCGTCCCGGCGCCCGACTCCCGCACGAGCGTGACGACGGCGAACGCGCCGATCGTCGCCAGGCCGTAGGCGAGCAGGTACACGAGCACGCCGCTGATGCCGCTGCTCGTCATCGCCACGACGCCGACCAGGATGAAGCCCGCGTGCGCGATCGAGGAGTAGGCGAGCATGCGCTTGACGTCGGTCTGCACGATGGCGACCACCGTGCCGACCAGCATCGTCAGGACGGCGACGGCCGACAGCAGCGGGACGACGTCCCACTCCAGCGGCGGCAGCACGACGTAGACGACCCGCAGCATCGCGCCGAACGCCGCGACCTTGGTGCAGGCGGCCATGAAGCCGGTGATCGGCGTCGGGGCGCCCTGGTAGGCGTCCGGCGTCCACGCGTGGAACGGCACCGCGCCGACCTTGAACAGCAGGCCCACGAGCAGCAGCACGACGCCGGCCAGCAGCAGCGGGTCGAGGTCGGTCGGGGTGCCGATGGCCGCCGCGATGTCGGCCAGGCGGACCGAGCCGGCGAAGCCGTACAGCAGGGCGATGCCGAACAGCAGGAACGCCGAGGCGTACGCGCCCAGCAGGAAGTACTTCATCGACGCCTCCTGGCTGAGCAGGCGGCGACGGCGGGCCAGGCCCGCGAGCAGGTACAGCGGGAGCGACAGCACCTCGAGCGCGACGAACAGCGTGAGCAGGTCCGCCGTCGCCGGGAAGAGCATCATGCCGCCGAGCGCGAACAGCACCAGCGGGAAGACCTCGGTCTGCACCCACCCGCGGCGGGTGGCCTCGGCCTCGGCGTCGGAGCCGGGCACGGCCGCGGCGACCGACGCGAACGCGTCCTCGCCCGCCTCGGTGCGGTCGGCGATGACGAGCAGCGCGACCAGGCCGAGCAGCGCGACGACGCCCTGGAGGACGAGCGCCGGGCCGTCGACGACGAGGGCGCCGTCGAGCACCTTCACACCGCCGGACCCGGACACGTCCGACCACAGGGCGGCGACGGCGACGACGGCGCCCGCCGTCGCCAGGAGGGCCAGGGCGATCTGCGTGATCCGGCGCGCGCGACGCGGGACGAACGCCTCGACGAGCACGCCGAGGACGCCGGCGCCGAGCACGACGGCGACCGGGACGAGGTACGCCCACTCGATCTGCGGAGCCTCGAACGTCACTGGTCGCTCCCGTCCTGGGTCGCCGCCGGCGTCCCGATCAGCACGTCGTGGTCCGCCGACGCGTCAGCGACGCCGACCACCTCCTGCGCGGCCGTGGCGGGCTCGCGCACCAGGTCCAGCGCGGGGGCGGGCCACAGGCCGAGCACCACGATCGCGGCCAGGAGCGGCCCGACGACCCACCTCTCGCGGGCCGACAGGTCGGGGTGGGCGGCGAGCTCCTCGCGCGGGGCGCCCGTGAAGATCCGCTGGTAGGTGAGCAGCACGTAGATCGCGGCAAGCACGACGCCGAGCGTCGCGACGACGGCTGCCGCCTTGTTCGACGCGAAGGTGCCGACGAACACCAGCAGCTCGCTGACGAACGGCGCCGTGCCCGGCAGCGACAGGGCGGACAGGCCGGCCACCAGGAACGTGCCGGCCAGGACGGGGACCGCAGGCTTGAGCCCGCCGTAGTCCGCGATGCGCGCGGTGCCCCACCGGCGGACCAGGAAGCCCGCGAGGAGGAACAGCGCGCCGGTCGAGAGGCCGTGCGTGAGCATGTACAGCGACGAGCCCTCGATGCTCACCGACGTGAACGCGAAGATGCCGAGCACGATGAACCCGAAGTGGCTCACCGAGGTGTAGGCGATCAGACGCATGAGGTCCTCCTGGCCGATGGCCAGGAACGCGCCGTACAGGATCGAGACCACCGCGAGCGCGATGATCACCGGCGCTGCCCACGCCGATGCCTCGGGGAACAGCGGAAGGCAGAGCGTGAGCATGCCGAACGTGCCGACCTTGTCGAGCACGCCGACGAGCAGCACGTTCGTGCCGGCGGGCGCCTGCTCCGCGGCGTCCGGCAGCCACGTGTGCACGGGCCACATCGGCGCCTTGATCGCGAAGGCGAGGAAGAAGGACAGGAAGATCAGCCGCTGCGTCCAGGTGCTCATCTCGGCGCCCACGAGCGAGTCGACCAGGAAGCCCTCCTCGCCGCCCGGCCCCTGCGTGTACAGCGCGATGACGCCGACGAGCATCACCAGGCCACCGACCAGGGAGAAGATCAGGAACTTCACCGCGGCGTACCGGCGCTGGGCGCCGCCGAACAGCCCGATCATGAAGTAGACCGGGATGAGCATCGCCTCGAAGAGCACGTAGAACAGGAAGACGTCGCGGGCCGCGAAGACGGCGACCATGAACGCCTCGAGCAGGAGGATCAGCGCGACGTAGGTGCGGATCCGGGAGCCGCCGTCGTCGGGGGTCAGGTCCGGGTGCTCGCGCCAGGCGGCCAGCAGCACCAGCGGCACCAGGAACACCGCCAGAAGGATGAGGCTCAGGCCGATGCCGGTGACCCCGAGGGCCCAGCTCACCCCGAACGCGGGGATCCAGGAGGCCTGCTCGGTGAGCTGCATCTGGCCGGCCGCGCCGGTGTCGAACGCGCCGAGGGCGAACCCGGCGAGCACGAGCTCGACGAGCGAGAACGCGACGGCGACGTGCCGTGCCCAGCGACGGGCAGCGGCCGGGAGCAGCCACACCACCACGGCGCCCAGCAGCGGCCAGACGATCAGCGTCGTCAGCCAGGGGAAGGTCGGGTCGGTCATGGTTCCCCTCAGATCCTCACTGCCAGGACGACGGCCACGAGGGCGACGATGCCCACCACCATCTGCAGGGCGTACGAGCGGACGAAGCCCGTCTGGAGCCGCCGGACGAGCTCGCCGCTGCCCGCGGTGCCGGCCGCGACGCCGACCACCGCGCCGTCGACCACCTGCCGGTCGGCGAACACGAGCGAGCGGGTCAGGTACTGGCCGGGGCGCATGAGCAGCGCCTCGTTGACGGTGTCCTGGTACAGGTCGCGACGCGCGGCGCGGGTGAGCACCGACCCGCGCGGCGGGACGACGGCGACCGGCGCGGCCGCGTACTGGCGCCAGGCCAGGAACGCGCCGGCCAGGAGCAGCACGAACGTGAGCGTCATGATCACCGGGACCGGGAGCACGGGCTCGTGGTGCTCCACGTGACCCGTCACAGGCTCGAGCCAGGTGGTGAACGCGCCGCCGATGGCGAGCGCACCGCCGAGCACCGCCGACCCGACGGCGAGCAGGACCATCGGCCAGGTCATGAGAGCGGGCGACTCGTGCGGGTGCTGGACGTCGGAGGCGCCGACGGCCGTGCCTCCGGCGTCGCCCGGCACGCCGTGCCCGTCGTCCCAGCGGCGCGTGCCGTGGAACGTCATGAAGAACAGCCGCGACATGTAGAAGGCGGTGATCCCGACGCCGACGAGCGCCACCGTGCCGAGCACCCAGGGCTGCCAGCCCTCGCCCTCGGCCACCGCGTAGGCCGACTCGACGATCTTGTCCTTGCTCCAGAACCCGGAGAACGGCGGGACGCCGATGATGGCCAGCCAGCCGAGCGCCATCGTGACCCAGGTGATCCTCATGGAGGCGGCCAGGCCGCCGAACCGGCGCATGTCCACCTGGTCGCTCATGCCGTGCATCACGGACCCCGCCCCGAGGAACAGGCCCGCCTTGAAGAAGCCGTGCGTGAGCAGGTGGAAGATCGCGAACGCGTAGCCGATCGGGCCCAGGCCCGCGGCGAGCATCATGTAGCCGATCTGCGACATCGTCGACGCCGCGAGCGTCTTCTTGATGTCGTCCTTCGCGCACCCGACGATCGCGCCGTAGAGCAGCGTGATCGCGCCGACGATCGAGACGACGAGGAGCGCGGTCGGCGCGGCGTCGTAGACCCCGCCCGAGCGGACGATCAGGTAGACGCCCGCGGTGACCATGGTGGCCGCGTGGATGAGGGCGGAGACCGGCGTCGGGCCGGCCATCGCGTCGCCGAGCCAGGCCTGCAGCGGGAACTGCGCGGACTTGCCGCACGCGGCGAGCAGCAGCAGGAGGCCGATGGTCGTCGCCCAGCCCTCCCCCGCGCGCTCCGCGCCACCGTTGACGAGTCCGATGTCGGTGGTCCCGAACAGCAGGCCCATCGCCATGATCGCCGTGAGCAGACCGAGGTCGCCGACGCGGTTGGTGACGAACGCCTTCTTGGCTGCCACGGCGTTCGGCCGCTCGTGCTCCCAGAAGCCGATGAGCAGGTAGGACGCGAGACCCACGCCCTCCCACCCGACGAACAGCAGCACGTAGGAGTCCGCGAGGACCAGCAGGAGCATCGCCGCGACGAACAGGTTCAGGTAGGCGAAGAACCGGCGCCGGTTCGGGTCGTGCTCCATGTACGCGATCGAGTACACGTGGATGAGCGACCCGACGAAGGTCACGAGCAGCACGAACGTCATCGACAGCGGGTCCACCCGCATCCCGAGGTCCACCGTGAAGGCGCCCGCCGACAGCCACGTGCCGAGGTCGAGCTCGTTGACGCGCTCGGCGCCCGACTGCCCGAGCATCTGGACCCAGATCGCGGCAGCCACGAGGAACGACCCGACCGGCATCGCGACACCGAGGAGGTGGCCCCAGCGGTCGCTGCGGCGGCCAGCCAGGAGCAGGACGGCGGCGCCGAGCGCGGGCAGCGCGACCAGCAGCCAGGCGACCCCGATCGCCCCGCCGGCCGCGTCGGTGGCCACGGCGGGGTCGACGGCGGTGGCCGCGTCGGCGATCACGGCGGCCAGCCCGCCGAGTGCGTTCGTCATCGGTCCCTCAGCTCTTCAGGAGGTTGACGTCGTCGACGGAGGCAGACCTGCGCGTCCGGTAGATCGCCACGATGATCGCGAGGCCGACGACCACCTCGGCCGCGGCCACGACCATGACGAAGAACGCCACGACCTGACCGGTGAGGTCGCCGTGCATCCGCGCGAAGGTCACGAACGCGAGGTTCGCGGCGTTGAGCATGAGCTCCACGCCCATGAACACGATGATCGCGTTCCGGCGCACCAGCACCGTGACCGCCCCGATGGAGAACAGCAGGACGGCGAGCACGAGGTAGTTGCTGAGGTTCACCGGACCTCCTCCTCACCCGTGATCGTCCGCTCCGGCGGCGTGGACCCGATCGCCGTGTCGGGATCGAGGTGGGCGTGCACCTCCGCGACGGACCGCAGCTGGCCGCGGATCCGCAGGACGCGCGAGACGGACTGCTCGAGCGGACGCCCGTCGGGCCCGAGGGCCGGGACGTCCATTGCGTTGCTGCGCGCGTAGACGCCGGGCGCCGGCAGCGGGGTGAGCACCGCGCCCGCGGCGACCCGCGCGTCGGCCCGCTCGCGCTGGCCGGGCTTGCGCACCAGGCGCTCGGTGTGGGTCAGCACGATCGCGCCGACCGCGGCCGTGATGAGCAGGATGCCGACCACCTGGAGCGTGATGACGTAGTCGCCGAAGATGATGCGTGCGACGGCCGACGGGTTGCCGCCCGTGTTGGCGCTGGTCAGGCCCTGCGGAGCGATGTCCGCGGCCCGCAGCACCACCGCGACCAGCACGGCGCCCAGCCCGATGGCGAACAGGCCGGCCACCCAGCGGTGGGCCCCGAGGGTGTCCGCGAACGTGTCCGCGACGTCGACGCCCACGAGCATGAGCACGAAGAGGAACAGCATCATCACGGCGCCGGTGTAGACGATCACCTGCACGATGCCGAGGAACGGCGCCTCCTGGGCGACGTAGAGCACGGCGAGGCTGATCATCACCAGCACGACGCTCAGCGCCGCGTACACGGTCCGCCGTGCGAAGACCAGGCCGAGCGCGGCGATCACCATGATCGGCGCGAGGATCCAGAACAGGACCTCCTCGCCGGTCGTCGTGACGCCGGTCTCCGACAGCCCGCTGCCCGCGGCGGCGGCCAGCAGCCCCGACGCGTGGAGCATCGTCGTCATCGGGTGTTCCCTTCCGCGGCACGCAGCGCGTCGAGCGCCGGGTCGTCCGGACGGTGCTCGGCGACCCAGGCGACCTGCTCGGGCACCGGTCCGGTCACCGCGCCACGGTAGTAGTCCGTGTCCTCGGTGCCGGGAACCATCGGGTGCGGAGCGGGCAGCATGCCGTTGCCGAGCGGGGCGAGCAGGTCCTGCTTCTCGAAGATCATCCCGCGCCGCGTGGGAGCGGCCAGCTCGTACTCGTTCGTCATCGTGAGCGCGCGCGTCGGGCAGGCCTCGATGCACAGGCCGCAGAAGATGCAGCGCAGGTAGTTGATCTGGTAGACGCGGCCGTACCGCTCGCCGGGCGAGAACTGCGCGTCGGGCGTGTTGTCGGCGCCCTCGACGTAGATCGCGTCCGCGGGGCAGGCCCACGCGCACAGCTCGCAGCCGATGCACTTCTCGAGGCCGTCCGGGTACCGGTTGAGCTGGTGCCGGCCGTGGTAGCGCGGCTTGGTGGGCACCTTCTCGAACGGGTACTGCTCGGTGACGGTCGGCTTGAAGAACGACGAGATCGTCACGCCGAAGCCGGCGACCGGCGACAGCGCGCGGCCGACCGGCCCCTTCTCGGGGATCAGCGAGGAGTAGGCGTCCGGCGCGGCGGGCGTGCCGACGTCCCGGCCGCCCTCGCGGGGGCTGAGGTCCTTGTCAGGCACGGGGCTCCTCCTCGGTCGGTGCCGGGGCGTCGGTCGCGGCGGGCGGGGCCTCGAGCGTGGCGGTGGCCTCGCCCTGGGCGCGCGCGGCCATCCGTGCCTTGCGGGGCGACGGCGGCAGGGTCTGGCCGGGCAGCGGAGGCACCGGGTACCCGGCGGCGAACGCGTCGAACGGCTCGGCGGCGGGCTCGGTCTCCGGTTCCGGCTTCTTCTCGGGGATGAGGAAGGTCGCGGCCGTCGCCGCGGCGGCGACCCCCGCGAGCACCCACATCAGGGTGTCGAACTCGACGTCCGCGAACCGGCGGATCCCCTGGACGGCGGCCACCGCGACGACCCACACGAGGCCGACCGGGATGAGCACCTTCCAGCCGAACTTCATGAACTGGTCGTAGCGGAACCGCACCAGCGTGCCGCGCACCCAGACGAAGAAGAACATGACCGCCCAGAGCTTGGCGAGGAACCACAGCGCCGGCCACCAGCCGGTGTTGAGCACCCCGTCCCCGATGGCCGACAGCGGCCACGGCGCGCGCCAGCCACCCAGGAAGAGCGTCGTCGCGACGGCCGAGACGTTGAGCATGTTGATGTACTCCGCCAGGAAGAACCAGGCGAACTTCATCGACGAGTACTCGGTCATGTAGCCGGAGACGAGCTCGCCCTCGGCCTCGGGCAGGTCGAACGGCAGCCGGTTCGTCTCGCCCACCATCGAGATGATGTAGAGCACGAACGCGGGCAGCAGCGGCAGGAACCACCAGATCTGCGTCTGGGACGCGACGATCTCGGAGGTGGACATCGACCCGGCCAGGATGAAGACGCTGACGAGCGACAGGCCCATGCCGAGCTCGTAGGAGATCACCTGCGCCGTCGAGCGCACCGCGCCGAGCAGCGGGTAGGTCGTCCCGGACGACCAGCCGCCCAGCACGATGCCGTACACGCCCAGCGCGGCCGCGCCCAGGATGTACAGCACCGCCACCGGGAAGTCGGTGAGCTGCAGCGGCGTCGTGACGCCGAACATGTTCACAGCCGGGCCGATCGGGATCACGGCGAACACGAGCAGCGAGCAGAACACCGAGATGATCGGCGCGACGACGTACACCAGCCGGTTCGCCGTGCTCACCATGATGTCCTCCTTGAAGAGGAGCTTCATGGCGTCGGCCATGGCCTGGAACAGGCCGAACGGGCCGTGCACGTTGGGCCCGGGCCGGATCTGCATCCGGCCGACGACCTTGCGCTCGAACCAGATCGCCATCAGCACGGACAGCAGCAGGAACACGATGATGCCGACCGCCTTGATCAGGACGATCCACCACGTGTCGTTCGAGAAGTCCGCGGCGCCGGACGCGTCCGCCTCCGTCGCCGCTGCGAGCAGGACCCCGGTCACAGCCCCTCCTCCGTGCTCGTCCGCACCGTGCTCGTCGCGCCGACCCGCCCGGCGGCCGACACCCGCACGACGGCGCCGGCGTCGGCGCCCAGGGTGGCACGCACGGCGGAGCCAGGTGCGTTCACGGGCAGCCACACGACGCCGTCGGGCATCGGCGTCACCACGAGCGGCAGGGTGACCTGACCGCCCTGGGCGCCCCGCACCGTCAGCGCGTCGCCCGTCGCCAGCCCCAGGCCCGCGGCCGTGCCGGCGGACAGCCGGGCGACCGGGCGCTGGACCGTCCCCGCGAGGAACCGCTCGCCGTCCTGCAGGCGGCCCGCGTCGAGCAGCTGGTGCCAGGTCGCCAGGACCGCCTCGCCCTCGCCGACGGCGGGCGGCTCGGCGGCGGCGACCGACGGCGCCGCCGCGCGGTCGCCGTCCCAGCCGCCGAGCTGGTCGAGCTCGGCGTGCACCTGCGTGACGGTCTTCGTACCCAGCAGGACGCCCATCCGGTCCGCGAGCGCGTCGAGGACGCGGTGGTCGGCCATGTGCGTCGAGGTCAGGGCCTGCGGGAACGGCCGCAGGCGGCCCTCCCAGTTCACGAACGTGCCGGCCTTCTCGACCGGCGGTGCCACCGGCAGGACGACGTCCGCCAGCTCCGTCACGGCCGACGCGCGGACCTCGAGCGAGACGACGAAGCCCACCGCCTCCAGGGCGCGCGACGCGAGCACCGGGTCGGGCAGGTCCGCCGGGTCCACGCCGCCGACGACGAGCGCGTCCAGCTCGCCGGTCACGGCAGCCGTGAGCATGGCGGTGGTGTCGCGGCCCGGCTCGGCGGGCAGCCGCTCGACGTCCCAGGCCGCCGCCATGTCGACGCGCGCGCGGGCGTCCGCGAC